>CAZNDR010000156.1:0-9088 GCA_964571835.1 uncultured Cytophagia bacterium
AAAGTTTATCAGTTCTCTCCTTAGATGAATATGCCAAATTAGTCGGTGAATTTCTCAGCCGCCTGCGCCCCGATCAGGTCATCCATCGGTTGATGGCAGATGCCAAAATTGAAAACGGACTTATTGCACCATTGTGGAGCGCGGATAAAAGAAACTCGCTTCAATTTATCCGGAATTATTTGAAAGAACTCGCTTAAGCAGCATCACATGAATTATCCGTCTTGGGCTTGAGAAAAAACAAAATTGGAAATAACTAAGATAAATCCAGCCACCAGCATCCCTTATCAAGAATCCAGAATTCAGCTTCAAGCATCAAGCACCATCTGTCCAGATTATATTTTTAAGAGAATTAAATCTTTTATATTGACTAAAAAAAAAAATTGTTTTATCTTAATCTTGAAAATTTATCGGTGCAAAAATAAATTTCGACGCCATCGCTCAAAAAACAAAAATATAGTTTGGATTATTCCATGATGTCCTCTGCTGAACTTTCTCCAGGTCCCACTCAGAATACTCAGGCCTTTTTGGACTTGAATGATTTCCTCAGACTTTCGGCTGTACTCAATTATCAATTAAGCGCCAAAAATATTGATTGGTTAGGCATCTTATACATCATTTTAGCTGATAAGCAAATTTCCGACCGCGATAAAAAAGTACTTTTGCAGGCGTTCGATTATTTAAGTGATGTCTACGGGAAAAGAAAACGTCGATTGGGACCATTTTCGGTTTTACATCCGCTACGCGCTACCGCCCTTTTTTCGCGACTGGCAGACAAGCCGAGTTTGGTTGATCTGCTGACCATTTTGTTACACGACAATTTTGAGGATATCAAGCCTAAAAATTTTCTTGGCATCAATTGGCAAAAAATGGATACTAAATTTAAGACCGTGCTCATCAATTTAGATCAGATTGAAAACTGGTATCTCAGGGAACGCCTGGATTGGTTGACCAAAGAGCCGAATGAGAGTTATTATACCTATGTGGGCCGGTTATTGGAAAAATCACGGCAGACGCCAGAAGTTGTCTGCGTCAAACTTGCTGATCGATTGGATAACACTCTCGACATGCGCATCGAACTCGAGGATCCCCTGCGCGAAGTAAATTTTTTTGAGATTGTTTTTCAAATGATGTTCAGCAATACCTACAATGGCTATCAACCCAAACTGCCTCACCCGGCGCCTGCAGTTCTCAACGGAGCACAACGACTATTTCAGCTTTTCAAAAACACACTGTTAATGTCTTTGGTCAGACAAAATAAATCGGCGATCCATAGTGAAACCGCCCAGCGAATTTTTCAATATTTAGCCCGCGCCAGCATGAGAGAAGCAGAGCGCATCGCGCTGCATATTTTCGGTTATCACCATAAGTCAATAAAGGAAATTCGACGTTTAATGATCGAGACCATGGCATACGTTCAACAAGGAGGAATCGATTCTATCACGCCACCAGGTTCTGGCGCCCGACTGGATGGTTTGTTTATGTCTATTTTTGACAGCGCAAGCAAAAAAATTCGCCACCGCAAACTCTCAGCGCTCTACCAAGATAAATCCTTGATGATCGAAGCCTCGATCGCCTTTATCGTGATCTTTTTAAGTTTTCAGAATAACCCGCATTTTTATGTGAAAGGGATTAGCGAGCAGGGAGTAAAACCACTAATGGTGAAGCAGGTTTTTCCAATGAAATGAAATTAGCTGGTGGAACAACTCTAATGAGTATTTTGAATGCAAATCGAAGCTGCCTAAATAAGAAAATAAAATATTAAAACGATCTTAAACATGGTGGCTCGCATAATGAACTTTTCTTTGATGTTGTTAATCAGATTGCTAATCATCCAAAAATTCGACGGACAGCGTTTCTAAATGAGCGATTTCCTTTTGATACTCAAACACAGAAATATTCTTTTTGGAAAAAAATTGGTTAACAGCTAATGAAAATGCAAATGAATTATTGAATTTTAAAAATGAAATAAAAGAAAGAATCGATAGAAAATTAAAGATGAGAGATGAAAATGTGAAAATTAATGTAATCAAAATTAACTTATTGAACAAATCAAATGGAGCCAACTATGTCATTAAGCTTCGATCTCCCCGAAGAAGCCATTATGATCCGCCACAGTGTCCGGGATTTTGCTGAAAATGTCATTAAACCTAAAGCCAAAGAGCTGGATGAAAAAGAAACCTTTTCACCTGAAATAACCAGGCAGATGGGAGAGCTCGGTCTATTTGGATTTTGTGTGCCCGAAGAATTGGGCGGCAATGGCTGCGGCTACCTCCCGTACCTGGTGGCCGTCGAAGAATTAGCGCGCATCGATGGCTCGCAGGCAGCGACGGTAGCGGCGCATAATTCTTTGGGCATTGGTCCCATTTTCTATTTCGGCAACGAGGAGCAAAAGAAAAAATATCTTCCTCAATTGTGCACTGGCGAAAAGGTCTGGGGATTTGGTTTGACCGAGCCGGAGGCCGGTTCTGATGCTGGCGGCACAAAAACCAGAGCTGTGAGACAAAATAGGACATGGCTGATCAACGGGTCCAAAATTTTTATCACCAATGGTTCGACGGAAACTTGTCTCGGCGTCACGGTGCAAGCAGTAACTGGAACGCGACCGGATGGCAAAAAAGAATACACCTGCTTTTTGGTCGAGCAGGGCACTCCCGGTTTTGTTGCTAAAACTATGACAGAAAAAATGATGTGGCGCGCCTCGATCACCTCAGAACTTTTTTTTGAAAATTGCGGTGTCGCCCAAGAAAATATGCTAGGCAAACAGGGCGAAGGATTCCATCAAATGCTGGACACGCTGGATCGAGGACGGTTATCCATTGCTGCCATGGGTTTAGGCTGCGCCCAAGGCGCCTATGAGCTTGCCTTAAAATATGCTAAAGAAAGAAAACAATTCGGCAGATCAATTTCCACCTTTCAGGCGACTGCCTTCAAGTTGGCAGATATGGCAACTGAAATCGAAGCGGCCAGATTTTTGCTTTACCGAGCTGGCTGGCTGTGCGAACAAAAGCGAAATGAGTACAAAAAATTATCTTCTATGGCTAAACTCTACTGCTCCGAAGTCGCGCACCGCTGTGTCGATCAAGCTGTCCAAATTCATGGCGGCTATGGTTTGATGAAAGAGTACGACATCGAAAGATTTTATCGCGATCAACGGCTTTTGGAGATTGGCGAGGGGACATCGGAGATTTTGAGGCTGGTAATTTCGAGGCATATTGGCTGCTTTGAGGTGAAAGTTTAGCTTAAAAAGCAGGTAAAGATAACAAAAAGCTTATCAATTTTTTTTAGCTCTGCCTTTACCTTTACCTGTTACTACCGGAGACAAAAATGATCAAAAAATATACGACACTCAAGCAAAAGCTCCAAGATCAGCTTCTCACCATCTGGCTCGACCGCCCCGAAGTTCACAACGCATTTAATGCCACGATGCTCACTGAATTAGTAGAGATACTGGATTGGGTGAGTGGTTCTGATGAGGTAAGAGTCGTTGTATTTACCGGCGAGGGAAAATCATTTTCAGCCGGTGCCGATTTGAATTGGATGAAGGAGATAGTCAATTATTCCTATGAAAAAAACTTAAAAGAATCGGAAAAGATTGCTGAGCTTTTTTATAAAATTTATACCTGTCCCAAGCCAATCATCGCTGCCATCAACGGTGCGGCAGTTGGCGGAGGCATGGGTTTTATTGCTGCCTCAGATATCGTAGTGGCCTCGGAAAAAGCAACCTTCAGTTTGTCAGAAGTGAAAATCGGGTTGGTGCCCTCCTGCATCTCGCCCTATTTATTCAAAAAAGTTGGCGAAGCTGTTTTAAAAGAACTTTTTATTTCCGGGCAACGATTTGATGCCAGCAAAGCGCTGGATATTCATTTGATAAATTATGTGGTTGAGCATGATCGATTAATGAGCTTTACCAACGAAAAAGCCAGAGAATTATTGTCGTGTGGTCCCATGGCTTTGGCAATTAGCAAGAAATTATTTCTCGATGTGCCTGAAATGGATCTTAAAAGCGCTTATTTTTATACAGCAGAACTGATAGCTAAAATGAGGATTTCTGATGAGGCACAGGAAGGAATGAGAGCGTTTTTGGAAAAGCGAACACCAAATTGGTGCATAAACAGGTGAAATTCCCACTGGTGAAATTTTTGCTTTTCTTGAAACGAAGCCGAGAGTTGGTGAGGAAATGATAAAAAAAATTATTCTGCTAATTTTCACTGACGTTTTTTTTCATTTTAGCGTTTTTGCCCAGCAAATCCAGCCTGAAGATTTGGAGTACCTTGCCGCTTTCCGACTTCCCGATGGCAGCGGCAGAAGCGATTGGAATTACAGCGGAGGTGCCATGGCTTACTATCCCAGCGGTGATGCTTCGGGAGACGAAAATGGTTTCTCGGGATCAATTTTTGCCATTGGCCATGATCATCAGCAGTATGTTTCGGAAATAAGCATTCCCGTTCCTGTTATTTCATCGAGAAAAAATCTGGAAGAATTGAACACCGCGACTACGTTGCAGGATTTCAGCGACATGACTGGCGGCATGTTTGGTTACTTAGAAATGCCCACTGCCGGATTGGCCTACCTTCCGCCCCAGGGAGATCAAATAACCGGAAAATTACATTTCTGTTGGGGACAACACCTCCAGTATCAGGAGGCTTCGCATGGCTGGTGCGAATTGGATCTGTCTCAACCTCGACCAGCTGGACCGTGGCATTTTGGCAATCTTAATAATTACTCGACCAATGATTATATTTTTGAAATCCCCAAGGCCTGGGCGGATATTCATCTTTCAGGAAAATATCTCGCTAGCGGTAGATTCCGAGAAGGGGTGTGGAGTGGCTTGGGAACGGCGCTTTATGCTTATGCTCCCTGGGTAGACGGCAATCCGCCCGCGCCTCTGGCAACTTTGACCTCGATTACTCGCTTGCTGCTTTATGGCGGCGATGACCCTAATCTGCCGGAAATTATCATTACTGAAGAACAAAAAATGTATTGGCACCACGTGGCTGATCAATGGACCGGCGCTTGTTGGTTGACCGCCGGGGAGAATTCGGCGGTGGTCTTTATCGGCAGCAAAGGTTTGGGCAATGGCTGGTACGGTTTCAGCGATGGTACAGTCTGGGCTTACGAAGGTCCTTATCCAGAAATTCCCGATCCGCCGCACGACCAGCGTGGCTTCTGGGCTGACAGTATCCGGGCGCAGATGTTATTTTATGATCCGGCTGATTTGGCTGAAGTTGCCCACGGTACAAAAAATTCCTGGGAACCACAGCCGTATGCTGTGCTGGATATTAACCAATATCTTTTTGATCCGGGTTACAATTACTGGCGACAAAAACGGCTGTCGCTCGGCGCTGCCTGCTTTGATCGTGAGCGTGGTTACTTGTATATTTTCGAACGGCGGGCAGATGGCGAGAAAAGTCTAATCCATACCTGGAAAGTGAACGATAGTTCAACCGAAATAAAAAGAAGCTTTTTTCATAATTTGGATTTTCAACTTTTGCAAAATTGTCCCAATCCCTTCAATGCCTCCATCACTATCCCCTTTCAAATCTCAAAAAAGGCTTTTGTCGAATTAAAATTATGGGATATGTCGGGAAGGGAAATTAGATGTTTATTAAGGGGAGAACTTCAAGCCGGTGACTATAAAATTGTTTTCCGGCAAAAGAATTTGTCTCAAGCGTTTACTTTTACTCGATTAGCTCAGAGGGAATTGAGCAATTCAGAAAACTTGTCGTGCTGAACTAACACTTCAGGAGAAAAAGGATTTTGCCATGAAAAAGCTATTCAAAATTTTAGTGACGATATTGGTGGTTTTTTGTTCTTTGGCTCAAAAGACCTCTTGCCAGCCGGAACTGAACATATGGCATGAATTTATTTCTATTTTGAAAGAGGGTGAATTCCCTTCAGAACGAATTCGTCCCTATTATGAAAACTTGCGCCAGCCAATTGAAGGGTATTTGAAGCAGATGCGGGAAAAAGCAAGCTGGCAGGAATGGGAGGCAGTGCCGGAAATTTTTCGTCTGGGAAATAAAATTCATTTCATCATTCCGCTGACCTTTGAGAATCAGGCCGCCACCTTTTGTTTGACATTTCTGGTTGAAGCCGATACCTGGTATTTCCAGCACATCGAAGCGATTACTATCCGAATGGATAAAATGGAGGCGCTCCCAACTTCGACATTTCCCGATGTGCCTGAAGCGACCAAAGCGCACATGCGCGAAGAAGGGCGAGTTTCTGAATTAGTGCGGTGGTTCAATTATTTAGCTAAAGATAAAGGCAAAGATGTTGCTTTTAATTGGCTCAAAGATGGTTACGGCTACGCTCTGGCAGCACAAACTTGGGTGCCATTTTTCCCGTTAGCTAAATCGTTCGTTTTATTTCTGTGCTGGGAACAATCCCAGTTACGCGGCAATGAAGTGACATTGGAAAAACTAACAGAAGACGAAGCATTGGTTCGGCTGCGATTGCACTATTTCAACCTTTACCAGGTAGCGGCCCATTTGAAACAACAAATTTCTTTTGAGGATTACTACAAAATTTTTGAGATCATCTGGCAGGACAGAGCTGAAAAAGCCGGCTGGCAGCTTGAAATAAAATATGAAGGAGAAGAGTGTTCGTTTCGGTTTTGGAAAAATTAGCGGAACGACAAAATACCAGTTTTGAACATGTAAGACGCTGATGACACGGATTGGCGTAGATAAAAAATCCGTAAAAACCAATGCATTTCATGGGCGATAAAATTGAGGAGGCCTTTTGAGTAACATTAGAATTATCACAGCCGCCGCCTTGTTCGACGGCCACGATGTGTCGATCAATATTTTCAGAAAATTAATGCAAAAACGAGGCGCTGAAGTAATCCACCTTGGTCACAACAGATCGGTGAAGGAAATTGTGACGGTTGCGGTTCAGGAAGACGCCGATGCGATTCTGATCAGCTCGTATCAAGGTGGGCACAATGAATTTTTCAAATATGTGATTGATCAATTGAAGGAAAAGGCAAGGCCAGAGGTGCTTGTGTTTGGTGGTGGCGGTGGGGTGATTTTACCTTCGGAAATTATAGCTTTGGAAAAATATGGTGTCGAAAAAATTTATCATGCGATTGATGGACAAAAAATCGGCATTGATGGCATTGCTGATGATATTATCGATCGCATCAATAATAAGAGGAAGGACAAGAAAAGCCGAGCCAAATCCAAATATTTAGCCGAAGAGGAGATCGGCCAAAATAGTGTTGTTGACTTTTTAAAAATAGCCCAACAGATTTCGTTTTTTGAACAAAATATCGATAATAAAAAAGTCATTCAATCAGCCCGAGCGCTGTTTGCGAAGCACGACAAAAACAAGTCCCTTGTCTTTGGCGTCACCGGCACCGGCGGCAGCGGCAAAAGCTCGCTGATTGATGAGTTGATTAATCGCTTTTTAAAAATTTGCCCTGAAATCCATATCGGTGTGTTGACGGTTGATCCGTCAAAAAGAATTTCCGGCGGCGCATTGCTAGGCGACCGCATACGCTACAATAACATTTACGATGATCGCGTTTATTTCAGAAGTTTCGCTACCCGGCAGAGCCAGTCAGAAATCAGTCTCGCTTTAAGCGATGCGATTGCAGTTTTAAAGTCGTGCGGTTTTGACTTGATTTTTGTAGAAACCAGCGGCATCGGCCAGGGCGACAGTCAGGCGGTTGATGTCAGTGATTATTCAATTTATGTGATGACCGCAGAGTTCGGAGCCCCCTCCCAGCTCGATAAAATTGACATGTTGGAAATCGCCGATTACCTTGTGATCAACAAATTCGAAAAATCGGGCTCTGAAGATGCCTTGCACCAGGTGATTGTCAATTACATTCGTAATCACAATTTATCTGTTTCCCACAAAGAGTCCCTTTTCAAACTCGAGCTGCCCATTTACGGGACGAGTACCAATCAGTTCAATAATCATGGAGTGAATAAGCTTTTCAGAGCTTTATTGAATTTGTTGGTTCAGCAGGGGAAAAGAAAATATGGGCTGAAAGAAAATCTGTTGAACATTTTGCCGACTGAACAAGAATTTGGCTACGGATTGATTAACAGCCGTCGCGTTAATTATTTGACTGAAATCGCCGAGACAGTTCAAAAATACCACCAGCAGGCAGAAAAAGAAGCCTCCATCGCTGGCGAGTGCTTTAGCCTGATGCAGAGTGCTGATCTTATTCAGGAAACACAAGCACAGCAGCTGCTAAAGAAGAAAGCAGATGAACTGTGGGGTACTTTAAATAACGACTCGAAGAATTTTCTTGCCAACTGGAATGAACTGAAACAAAATTATCAGAAAGAATTTTTTAAATACAACGTCAGAAACAAAAAGATCGAGATTGAGCTTTATAAAAAGTCATTATCGGGCATAAATATTCCTAAAGTTGCGCTGCCAAAATTCAAAAATTGGCGCGATCTGCTGTTGTTTTTTTACAAAGAAAATTTACCTGGCTATTTCCCGTTTACGGCGGCTGTATTCCCTTTCCGCCGCACGGAGGAAGATCCCAAGCGACAATTCGCCGGCGAGGGCAGCGCAGTGCGCACCAACAAACGTTTTCATTATTTAACGCTCAATGAAAAAGCGAAACGGCTGTCGGTCGCTTTTGACGGCATTACGTTGTACGGAGAAGACCCGGCGCCGGAGCCAGATATTTACGGCAAGATCGGCGAAAGCGGTGTCAGCCTTTGTACCATCGACGACATGGATCGCTTGCTCGATGGTTTTGACCAAACTGATCCCCTAACATCCGTTTCCATGACCATCAATGCGCCGGCGCCGATTATGCTGGCTTTTTATTTTCAAACTGCTTTTCGCCGGGAATTAAAAAAGGCTGAACAAGGCGGGAAAAAATTGTCGCTTGAAGAACAACAAAAGCTGAAAATCGACACTTATCGAAAATTGCGCGGAACGGTTCAAGCAGATATTTTGAAGGAAGACCAGGGACAAAATACCTGCATTTTTTCCATTGATTTTGCCATAAAATTAATTGGTGATGTTCAGGAATTTTTATCGAAAAATGATATCAAAAATTACTACTCCATCAGTATCAGCGGCTATCACATCGCCGAAGCCGGTGCCAATCCAA
>CAZNDR010000157.1:0-8994 GCA_964571835.1 uncultured Cytophagia bacterium
CTCTATGCCGATTGACCATTTGTCAGAGGAGAGCTGCTTAAAGGGAGCGAATTTCGAACAGTAGAGCAAGATAAAAAGAACAAAAAATTGGTTTGGAACGGCAGGAATGAGAAAAAAGCTTTGATCAGAACGAAAAAGTCAGTTTTGCATATGTAGATGACTTTAAGTCGGCTGTTTTTTATCTTATGTTGGTTTGAAAAAGTGCGGTTTAGCCCAACACTTTTTCTAAAGCCCTAATCAATTCTCGCCGTCGAAAAGGTTTGGACAAAGTGTAATCTGCGCCCAAGCGTTCGGCGATGCCTAGATAGTCATTGGGAACGATACGGCCTCCACCTGAAATGGCGATAATTTTCAGATCAGGATAATCCTTTTTTAATTCCATGATTAAGGCGATGCCCTCTTTGTTGGGCATGATGATATCGGTAATGATCAAGTCAAATTTATTTTCGTTTTGCAGATTCAGGCCAATCTCACCATCTTGAGCTTCAGTCACCTCATAGCCTTCTCTTTCAATCATAGCACGAAGCATCTCGCGAAACTGCTCATCATCATCAATGATTAATATTCGTTTCATCTTTTACTCCTAGAATTGTTATCTAAAACCCGGCGCACTAAATCGGCGATCTCATCGCTAAACAAGGGTTTCATAATAAATTCGCTGATGCCCAAAGCTTTCGATCTTTCTTTAGAAACAAGCTCACTAAATCCCGTGGCTAAAATAATCGGAATATCAGGGCGAATTTTTAACATCTTCTGAGCCAATTCAGCACCGGTCATTTTAGGCATGGTTTGATCGGTAATGATCAAATCAAAAATATGGGGGTTATGGGAAAATATCTCCAAAGCTTCCGGACTACTGGTGGTCCCGATAACGGCGTAACCCAATCGTTCCAGCCTCTGCTTGCTTACTTGCACCAAGTTTTTTTCGTCATCAACAAAAAGTATAGTTTCTGAGCCGCCACGAATTGGTTTTTCAACTATCTTTTTTGGCTCTTTTATTTTTGTCTGAATTGATGGCAACAACACGCTAATGGTAGTTCCTTTTCCCAATTCACTATAAACAGTTATCTCTCCATGATGGTTTTTGACAATGCTGTGGACGAGCGCTAAACCCATGCCCGATCCTTCGCCGACTTCTTTCGTAGTAAAATAAGGATCAAAAATTCGATCCATAATTTCTGGATCAATGCCGGTGCCAGTATCACTTACCGTAATCCTGATATAATTTCCCGGTTTCAACTCTTGATAACGTTGTGCTGTCTCATTATCGATGATAATATCAGTTACGCTTACTTCAAGCGTACCGCCTGTTTGCCGCATGGCATGGTGAGCATTGGTACAGAGGTTCATTAACAGAGAATGGATTTGGATCGGATCAGCTAAAATTAAACTCTTTTCCGCTTGAATATCGTGATTAATTTCAATGGTCGCCGGTAAGGAGGCACGCAGCAACTTCAGCGTTTCCTTCACAATGGAACTTACTTGCAGCGGTTTCCGCTCATTTTCGCTCATCCGGCTGAAAGTCAGTATTTGTTGCACTAAGTCTTTTGCTCGATGCGTCGCTTTCAAAATGTGCTGCAAATTCTTTCGTGATCGATCCTCGGTAACATCATCCATGAGCAGCTCAGTAAATCCACTAATCGCGCCAATAATGTTGTTAAAATCATGGGCAATACCGCCAGCAAGCGTGCCAATAGCCTCTAACTTTTTCGACTGGCGCAGTTGATCTGAGAGCCGTTTCTGTTCAGTGACATCACGTCTGATGGCGACAAAATTGCAAATCTTGCCAAAATCATCGCGAATCGGTGAAATGGTAATCTCTTCTTCATAGCTCTTATTGTCTTTTCTTTTATTGGAAAAAGAGCCTCTCCATATTTGACCGGCAGATATTCTGCTCCATATTTCCGGATTATACTTCTCTTTCGGCTTCGAGCCTTTAAGAAATCTTGGTATTTTCCCTTTTGATTCTTCCAGCGAAAAACCGGTAATTTTTTCAAAGGCAGGATTGACATACAGTGTAGTTGCATTCTCGTCCATTATTAAAACGCCTTCAGCAGCATTCTCAATCGCTGTCGCTAATCTCACTCGCTCTTCTTCAGTCCGTTTGCGATCGATGGCCAAAGCAATTTGTCCTGAAATAATTTCTAAAATTTCCAAATGTTCATTTGTGTAAAGGTTAGCATTTTTATAGCTTTGAACAACAATAACGCCAATCACATCAGCGCCACTTTTTAAGGGCACGCCCAGCCAAATTTTCGGTATCTCACCAATGATTTCAATTTCACTCGTTTTAGCCAATTCCATTATTTTTTCAGTGGTAGCAAGTAACGATTGCTTATGTTCAATAATGTAGCGAGTAACAGTTTTCCCCATCGGAAAAGTTTTGAAGCGATCTTTTTCATCTACGTGATAAGGCAAAGAGATCGTGTCATTTTCTTTATTATAGAGGGCAATAAAAAAATTGGTTACATCAATTACTTTCACTAAATAATTCTGGATAGATTTGAATAATTCATGCAAATTTTTGGTGATATTAACCGCATTGGATATCTCGTATAGTACCTGTTGAATTTTTTCCACTTTCTTTCGCTGGGTGATATCACGAGATATGCCGCACAATCCAACAATTTTGCCTTTTTCATTACGCAGCGGCACTTTCACAGTGTCAAAGGTCATTAGGGTACCATTAACCTCCTTTGAATATTCTTCTTTAATTATTTTTCCTTGCAGCACTTTGCGGTCAGCCTTGTTGAGAATAGCTGCTTCTTCATTTCCAAACAACTCATCATCTTTAAGACCAATCACTTCTTGGAAAGCTTTATTGCACAATTTTACCATCGCCGGATTAACATGGGTGTAGTTTAAAAATTGATCTTTGATGAACATCGAGTCCGGCGTTGTTTCAAAAATTGTTCGGAAACGCTCTTCGCTAATTCTCAAATCATCTTCAGTTCGCTTTTGGGTGATGAACATGGCCACGATTTCTGTAGCTTCAAGGATGACACTTTTCATGTCATCTGACCATTCGAATTTCTCTTTGCGATCTTGGCAAATATCAAAACTGATAATGGCATTGAGCTCTTTTTCGATATAAAATGGCACAATCAGAACAGACTCTAAATTTAGCAGCTTTTCAAATGAAGTAATTATTGGCTTAGCAAAGATATGAATGGACTTGGGAATTTTTTCCATGGCAGCAACACGATCAACCACCTGAATTTTTTCTTTTAAGAAATAGTTGACAACTTTTGCCGGCAAAGAAGCGCCAAGCGCAGATTTTACTCCCTCTCGATTCCATTCCAGGATACACTTGAACTCACCATTTTCCAGATAATTGCCATACAGCTTATTAAAAGATACGCGACATACTTCAAGCGTTGAACCAAGCAGATCCACTGTCTTTTGGACAAGCTCGTCTTCTGTTAGCGATTTATCAGCCGCTAATTTCCAGAGGCTGGCTCTTAATTGGTTGTACTTGTTTTGTAAAGCTAACTTGCGTTGGGCGTTGCGACGCTCGGTATTATCTTGAAAAACCAACACTGCTCCGGTCGTCTCCCCTTTCTCATTTATAATGGGAGAAGCGGTATCGAGTATCGGTCGCTCAGTGCCATTTTTGCCAACGAGCAACGTCCTGTCTGATGAACCCTTTCCAGTTCCTGCCGCAAGTATCTGATAAACCGGATTATCAATTCTTTCTCGAGTCTCTTCGTCAATGATATTAAAAATATCAATTAAGTCTTTTTCCAATGCTTCCTTTTGCTTCCAGCCGGTCAATTCCTCAGCCACGGCATTCATAAAGATAATTCTTCCTTTGGTGTCCGTGGTGATGACGCCATCACCGATGCTTTTTAAGGTGGTGGAAAGCCAGCGCTCACTTTCTTTTAGCTTTTTTTCCATCTTATGCTTATAAAGCGCCATCTCAATGATGGAAGCGAGTTCTCTTTCTTCAAATGGCTTAAGGACGTAACCAAAAGGCTCAGTAATCTTAGCTCGCTGCAGAGTGTTATAATCAGCATAAGCGGTTAGATAGACCACGGGAATATCAAAAAATTCACGGATTTTTTTTGCAGTCTGAATTCCGTCCATTTTTCCTTTTAGGCGAATATCCATCAAAATTAGGTCAGGCCGATTGCCGGCCACATCCTTAATGGCATCTTCACCAAAGGGAACGACATTGGTTACGTCAAAACCTAGGGATTCAATTCTATCGCGAATTTCCATCCCGATTATGTTGTCGTCCTCTACAATTAGAATTTTCTTCTTGGCCATCTTTTGCCCCACTCATTGAATAATAAGAACAATTATCATCGTTCTTTTAAGCTGTTTATTAGTTGTTATTTTATTCTCTTTTTGTTTCGTTTAGCTGGAAATATTATTTCGAATGAAGTGCCATGATCACGGTTAAGCGTCAGCTTGGCTTGAAGTTGAGCGGCTAGGCTATTTACCAAGCGCAAACCCAGCGAGTCAGTGTTTTCCAGCGAAATCTCTTTGCTCATCCCAACGCCATTATCTTTGACGATGAAATTATAATTTTCATGTTCATCAGAAAAAAGCTGAATGACAATATTGCCACTGCGGTTATTGGGAAAGGCATATTTTACAGCATTGGATACCAGTTCATTTAAAATAAGACCACAGGGAATGGCGGTTTCAATATCCAGGGCTATTTGCTGGATATCCATTTTTAAATCGATTGCATGGCCGTTTTTAGCGTAAGTACGGAACAAATAGACAGCCAAATCCCTAATATATTCGGAAAAATCAAAATTGGCAATGTTAGCTGACTGATATAATTTTTCATGAACCATAGCCATCGCTCGAACGCGATTTTGGCTTTCCTGCAAAATATTCAACATTTTTTTATTTTTCAAGTTTTTTGATTGCAGATATAAAATTGAGCTAACAACCTGCAAATTGTTTTTCACTCGATGGTGAATTTCTCTCAACAAAATTTCTTTCTCATGCAGCGAAGCTAAAATTTTCTCTGCGTTTTCTTTTTGTTTAATTGCATTGACAAAAACATCACCTACCATTCTCAGCAAGGCGATGGTACCCTCAGACCATTCTTTTTCACAACGGACTAAATCGAAGCCCAAAAATCCAATGGCTGAGCCGCCATAGATCAGCGGAACAACAATTAATGATTGAATGTCTTGCGCCTCTAAAATTTCTTTTTCATTTGTTGCTTCAGCCGGCAGATCAGCAACCCTATGAATATAGATATTATCTAATCGATTAATTTTCGCCATCCACCAGGGAGCCGCTTCAAAAGGAAGCCCTTGTAGATTATCAATTTGCGGCTCAATTCCCGGCGCACACCATTCATGGGTGTTGTTCATTATTTTCGCTTTTTCATGAAACAGAAAAACATAGCTGCGATCGACCTGGACAAACTGACCGATCTTCTGCAAAGCGTGGTTAATGCCATCGTCCAGATTTTCTGGAGACAGATTGATGAATTCAGTAGAAGTTTCGGAGATAAGTCGTTCAAATTCAGCTTTGCGTTTTAAATCTTCTTCAGCCTTTTTGAGTTCAGTAATGTCGCTCAAAAAATTCAGCGTGGCGGGCTTCCCTTCCCAGCTAATTAGCACCGCATTAAGCAACAGCCATTTCACCTGTTGATTTTTATCAATAATGCGGAAGGAATAAATTTTCGAAAACTCCTCGCCTTTTAAACGTCGGAGATGCCGTTCCAACACAGCAGTTTTATCATCTGGATGAATTAGTTCGGTGAAAGGCGTCGCCGAAAGTTCGTCAGCTGAGTAGCCAGTAATCTCCAGCGTTCGGGAATTAAAAAATCTAAACATCCCCTCTTGTACAACCACAATGGCTTCATAAGAATTTTCGACCACACTGCGATATTTTTCCTCGGATTCCCGAATTCGCTCGTCTACCTTTTGGCGGTCGGTGATATCACTGAGGACGGTCAAAACCCGCATGACCTTTCCTTTTTCCATAATGGGTATTTTCCGCGTCTCAGTAATTATTTCAACGCTATCCAAAATGTTTTTCTCTTGGGTAACAACCGATTTAGCTTTTTTAAATACCTGGCGATATTCTCCTTCAACTTTCCGTGGCAAAAAAGGATAAAGTTCTAAAATTGATTTCCCTAATAAATCAGTTTCTAATCCTAACTTTTTATTCCAATTATATAATGTCTTATTATATAATAAAACTTTCAAATCTTGATCGACCACGTGAATAGCGTCGGCCATGGCGTCGATCGTGGTTCGATATTGTTGTTCGGATTCTTGCAGTTGAGCTGTTCTTTCCAGAACTTGCTTTTCTAATCGAACCGCGTGATGTTTGTGCATTTGGCTTTGATAGAGACTAGCCGCGATGACCATAAAAGCTAAAAATGAAATAAGAAAAAACCACCAGGTCGACCAGAATGGCTTGGCGATAAAAATCAAGTTGGATATTTTTTCCTGGCTCCATTGGCCATAAATATTTTGGGCTTGAACATGGAATTGATATTTGCCAGGCGATAAATTGGTGTATCTGGCATTTCCCTTGGCTGTGCGCGGCAGCATGTGCCAATCAGAGTCAAAGCCTTCTAATTTAAATTTCAAATTAATTTCTTTTTCGTCAATAAAAGAAATTCCCTGGAAAGAGAAATACCAATCATCTTCATTATAACGCAATCGATTTGGCTGGTCGATGTTTACTTCCCTGCCAGCGACATTTAAATAATTGATCTCTACCAGCGGCGCTGGAATCATGTTGCTTTCAATTTCATATTCTTCGAGGAAACACGAAATCCCTTTATCGCTACCAATCCAAATCCGACCCTGGCTATCGATTAAACCGGCTGCACGATTGGTTTCGCGGCCGACAAAACCTTCTTTGCCAGTAAAATGTTGATAATTTTTCCCATCCCAGCGAATAACACCGTTATCGGTGCCAAACCATAGTCGCTTTTGTCTATCTTCAAGGATCACATAAACCGGTCGGTTAACCTGGTGAGCTCCCAAATTGAAGCGGGTCAAAGAATCATTTTCAACTACTTGTAAGCCACTATTTGCTCCGACTAAAATGCGGTTCTTCGAATCGACGAGAATAGAATAGATATTGTTATCGGCTGGTGCGACATTACTTTTGTACTGTTTCCAAATACCATTTTTAAAATGATAGATTCCACCGCCTCTGGTGGCTAACAGTATTGAGTTATCAGGTGCCTTAACTATTTTTCTCACCACCGGAGGCGGTAACGGAGTTGTAGAAATTTTTTCAAATTTTTTTCCCTCCAGGATAAAGATGCCAGAATAATTTGATATCCATATTTCATTAAATTTGTGGATAAGTATTGAGGTGATTGAGCCTTCAAGTCCAACTTTTTCATTAAGCCAAGTAATCCGTTTGTGAGCATCCATCTTCGCCAGCCCTAAATGAGAGGCAGCTACCCAGATATTTTTTTGATAATCGACAGCCAGATCCAGCACGCGGATTTCAGCTCTTGTCAATTTTTCGATATGAGGGAAACGGAGGTGTTCATAGGTGCTGCCATTATAAAATGTAAGACCAGAATTGTGACCAAATACGTATTTTCCAGGCTCATATTCAAGAATCGCGGTGACTTCATCTTCAAGCAGGCCGTGACGCTCACAATAATTTGCAAATTGTCGACTCACTATTTTGCTCACACCGCGTGTGCTGGAAATCCACAAATTATTTTCTCTGTCCAGAAAGAGAGCGCTTATGCCATTGGAAACTAATCCATTTTGCACACCCAGTGAATTTGTGCTTCTTGTCTGATAATTGAAGTGCAACATTTGGAAAAAATTGCCAAAATAAACGCCTCCTTTTTTATCAGGTGCAAGGTTGAAATAATGATTTTCATCGTCACGTTTGATTATTATCTCATCAGATAGCAAAGTAAACAGATCATGTTGGATATAGCCCAGCCAATATTCACCCAGTAGCCAAATTTTTAAATCGGAGAGCGCAGAGGCAACTTCATTTTCGAGTGCAATGCCGATTATGTGCGAATGGGGTATTGTGAATTTATCAAATAAATTATTATTGAATCCGCCATTTTTATAAACAACCATCCCGCTATCGGTAGCAATGAAGAATTGTCCTTGCCAGCCGACAATACCGTTGATACAATTGCTCGGTAAGCCATCAGCCTTTGTTTTTAATAACCACTGGTCTTTATGAAAAAATAGGATTCCCTGGTCATAAGTTCCCAGGGCTAAAAGAGGTGCATCATTTATATATATTACCTCGAAACAACTGGCGACGATCGGCGGCAAATCGACTGGGAGTTTAATATTAGAATTCCATTTATTATTATAGAAAAATGGGATATAGGAGATTTGCGCATCGGGAATGGCCCAGATTATTCCCTTTTCATCGAGTTTTATTTTTGCATAGGCCGGGACTGGGAGTTCGTCTGCCTGGGTGTATGATTTCCAGGTTGCACCGTCATAAACCGATATTCCGCCTCTGGTGGCAAACCACATTCGGCCAGAAAAATCTTGCGTCACGCCCGTCACTTTAGAATTCGCTAAACCATCGAGCTCGCTATAGTTGTGAATGAGATAATCTTGTGAAAAAGCAATATGAACAGACAACATCAAGACGCCGATAGCAAAAAAAATAGGCAAAAAATGCTTAGCATTCATTTTGTTATCCTTTTATGTGTCTGAAAGGAAATATTGAACTCGGTTCCTATTTTTCCATTGATTGCCACTTTTCCCTGGAGCTGATCAACTAACGTATCGACTAATTGCAAACCGAGAGTTATTTTTGTTGGTGTATCCAGATATTTTTTTAAGCCGATGCCGTCATCTTTGACCGTTAAAAAATATTGTTCATCATCGGTCAACTTCAATTTGATGGCGACTTCTCCAGTTCGACGATTTGGAAAAGCATACTTCAAAGAATTGGACACCAATTCATTAATGATCAAGCCGCAGGGGACAGCCGACCCGACATCTAAGGAAATATTTTCTATGTCCAGCTTCATTTTAATATAGTTAGGATCAATAT
>CAZNDR010000158.1:0-8945 GCA_964571835.1 uncultured Cytophagia bacterium
AGTCGTAAATTCAAATTTCTCTTCAGGAATAGAGAGATTCATCTTCCAGTGCAGTAATATATATTTCGATCGCTTCTCGGATGTTGGTAATCGCTTCTTCTTTTGTCTTGCCTTGACTTGACTTATACAACCAGCTAACGATGGGCATTCTAAAACCCGATAGCCATCTTCTCCAGGGTAAATTATCACTTGTCTCATCTTTTGTACTAATTTAAATTATTGTTGCTTTTTCCCGAACGTGAAAAACATCATGTCCAGTCACCGCACGGATATTTTTTTCTGGCAGCGATACTACCGTAAGCGTGTCTCCGTCGCCGGTTAAAAATTCCACTTCATATCCTTCTTCATAAAATTTAGTAGCGGGATGATGTTCGACAATTACTCCGACATCACCGGCAAAAAGATTTTCGTTGGGAAGGTTTTGCGTCAAAACCACGCGGGTAAACAGCTTAAATTTCATATTTTTTCTCCGGCACTAAGCTTATAAATCTGGCAACGTTTTCACCTTTTCTAATCATCAACTAGATTTTATTTTTCTTTTTTCCCTGTTGGTCCCATCAGCTTACCAGTTATTTCAAATTTTTTCCCATAAGGAGAAGATTTTCCAGCAATAGCTGCTAATGATAGATGTTGCTCACGTAAGGCTTTTTTTAATAATTGCCAATTTGATTGATGATAACCAATTGTTTTTAAAAATTGCGCTTTCGAATGCCCCTCCTCATGGTCGGGATTCAAAATATAGTTGATTAATTTATCGCGAGATATGATGGCTGTATCAGGTGAAAGTCGCATCGCTTTCAAAATTAAATTCAAAATTCTTCAATCAATATAAAAAGAAAATCAAAAAACAATTAAATAAAAATTGGGTTTCAGTATTATTAATTTTTCTTCACCACTCACGCTTTATTATTGACTGGAGTCGATTAAAATTAAAATTTTTCTTGACATTCACAGAAAAAAATTGTATAATAATACTGTACAAAAATTAACTAAATAAAAATCAACCTAAATAATATTAATGGTAAAAGGAGAACATGATGAAAGAGTTAACGGAAAAGCAGGCAAAGGTTTTGGAAGCGATTAGTCAGAAAATCGGCGGTGATGGAGTACCTCCCACGCTAGATGAGTTGCGCGAGGATTTGGGCATGGGTTCCAAAAATGCGGTGCTCACCCACCTGGAAGCGCTGGTGAAAAAAGGCTACATCCAGCGGTCAAACAAAGCGCGCGATATTCGAATTTTGAAGCGATTGAACCACGTTCGGAAAACTGACCATCGTGGCGGACAGGGGTTGGAGCTGCCGCTTGTCGGCACGGTTACTGCGGGGTCCCCGGTGTTGACAGAGGAAAACATTGAGCGTTATGTTTATGTGCCGCATTATCTGGTTAACGAAAAGCAGCCCTGTTTCGCTTTGCACGTACAGGGAAACAGTATGGTCAATGCCGGTATTCATGACGGCGATCTGGTCATCGTCCAGTCCACCAATGATGCCAAAAACGGTGATATTGTGGTGGCGCTGATCGGCAATGAAGTTACAGTCAAACGATTGATGGGCAGCGGAAAAAATCGCTATTTAAAAGCTGAAAATCCCAGTTACGCCGACATTCATCCCCAGGAACCGTGGACACTTCAAGGGAAAGTGTTGGCGCTGATTCGGGAGCGTGTTCAGTAGCCAATTTACAACTGTTATTAGAAATTGCCAATTGAGAATAACTAATTGATAATTGTCAATCAGTTGTTAGCATTTTGAAAAAACCATAACCAGCCCAACTGCATGAACGCTGTATTCAGAAAATATCAAAATGGAACGCCAAATTTTACATATCGATGTCAATTCATTTGCTGTTTCTGTGGAGCGGGTGGTAAACGCCCAGCTACGAAACCGGCCGGTGATTGTGGCATATCCGGAGATGGACAGGTCAGTTGTTTTGTCGCTGTCGCTGGAGGCGCGGCAAGCAGGAATTTATCGAGGGATGCTGCTGCGCCAGGCGCTCAGACAGTGCCGTCAGGTGACCGTGATTCCTCCTAACGAGCCGTTGTACAGTCGGGCGATGGTAGCGATATTGAAGATCATGTCCCGATTTACACCGCTAATTGAACCGGCAACTTATGGCCGTGCTTATCTGGATATGACCGGTACCAGCCGGCTATTTGGTCTGCCTCAGGATGTGGCGTTTAAAATTCAGCGGGCAATTTGTTCCACAGTATATTTACCCACCAGTTTGGGCATTGCCAGTAACAAATTGGTCAGTAAAATTGCCTCGGCGGTGATAGCACCGGGCGGCATTGAACAGGTGCCGCACGGAACTGAGCAGACGTTTATGGCGCCCTTAAAAGTTTTTCACCTGCCTGCCATTGATCAGCCAGTGAAAAAGCAATTGTTGGAATTGAATATCCAGTTTATCGGGGAAATTGCGGAACTTTCTCTGTCGCATTTGACTTTGGTTTTTGGCCGAACCGGCTGGAAATTGTTTCAGGCCGCGCGGGGGATTGATTACACACCGGTTTTCCCACCGCAGCAATTTCCCAATATTTATGAACAGCAGACTTTAGCCGAAGATACCAATGATATTTTTTTGTTGCGGGCAGCCTTGTACCGCTTGATTGAGAAAGTCGGCAGCCAACTGCGCCAGTCATGCCAAACCGCCCGCCGAGTGATCGTGGAAATTTATTATGCCGATCATCGTGAAGCCGCCGGTCAAACAAGGTTGCCCATTGCCACCAATCTCGACCGCGAGTTGTTTTTCACCGTCGATCAGTTGCTGAAAAAAATTCTGACGCGGCGTATCCGGGTGAGAAAACTGGCGGTGCGCTATTTTGACTTGCGGCCAGTCACAGGACAACTGTCACTTTTTGATAAACCAAAAAGTGGTAACACCAACAAAAATTTGAACCGGGCAATGGATAAAATCCGACAACGATTTGGAGAGAATGCCGTGAAGTTCGCTTTGGCGAATAGTGAAAATAGGGACTTGGAGCAAGAATCTCAATCGCACGCTAAGATGGAAAATTTCCAACAAATGGAAAAGCCCAAGTTCCAAAACTAAATTCCAAATAAATTTCAAAGGCAAAATTTCAATGACCAAACAGGTTTGGAATTTGAATCTTATCCATTGGATGATGTTGTCTTGTGTGTTTAAATTTTGAATTTGTTTATTGAAATCTATTTATGATTTGTCTTATTTTGATTTGGAATTTCTTTATACTTAACTTTTAATATGTTATTCAAATTAAGCAATACAAAACGATGTTTGTTCACCTCAACACACACAGCTACTACTCTTTCTGCCGTGGCACCAGTTCCCTTGAAGATTTGTGCCAGGCAGCGAAACGTCGGGGAATGGATAGTCTGGCATTGACGGATACCAACGGCATTTACGGTTTGATCTGGTTTTTGCAGATTGCCAAAGAGGTGGGCATTAGACCAATTATTGGCGCTGAGATTGTTGTCAATGAATACCGCGCCCTGCTGCTGGTTAAAAACCGGCAGGGTTACAGCAACCTGTGCCGCCTCATTTCCCAACGCCATTTAGATGAAGATTTTGTTTTGCCGGAAGCGCTCATCCGTTTTCACGACGGGTTATTTTTGTTGACGGATTCTTTATCGATGCTCGAAACGTTACGGAAAAAAATTCCACCACAGAATTTATTTGTTGAGGTCCAACCCGGACCTCGGCGAAAAAAACTGCTTGAATATGCTCAGGCTGCTAAAATTTCTCCGGTAGCCAGTAACGGAGTTTATTTTATCGATCCTGACGATTTCCCCCTCCACCGGCTATTGCGGGCAATTGATTGTAATAGTGCGCTCACCACCCTCGAACCGAGTGAGCTGGCGCCCAAAGAGGCCTGGCTGAAAAATTCCCAACAAATGGCTCACGTCTTTCCCGACAGTCCCGAGGCATTGGAAAATACAAAAAAAATTGCTGACCAGTGTTGGCATGATTTAGCTCTGGGTGAACCGATTTTTCCTGCTTTTGAGGGGCAGACAAACGGTAAAACGTTTGCCATTTTAAAAGAAAAATGTTATCGCGGGGCAAAAAAACGTTACGGTGAAATTACTGAAACCGTCAAACAGCGATTGGAATATGAATTAAAAATTGTCAAAGATAAGGGATTTGCGCCCTATTTTTTGGTGGTTCAGGATATTGTTCAGCAATCGCGGCGCACCTGTGGCCGCGGCTCAGCGGCTGCCAGCATCGTTTCCTATTGTCTGGGAATTACCCATGTCGATCCCATTGCCCATAATTTGTTTTTTGAACGATTTTTGAATATGGGCAGAAAAGACCCGCCGGATATTGACGTGGATTTTCCCTGGGATGAACGGGATGATATTCTCAAATATGTTTTTGAAAAATACGGTTCGGCGCGCACGGCAATGATTGCCAACCATGTCAGTTTCAAAGCCCGCGCCAGCGTGCGGGAGATTGCCAAAGTTTATGGACTACCTGAAGCCGAAATTAATCGGGTCACTAAAAAGTTATCTAGTTTTTGGGGCGCCAATCGGGTGCGTGAACTAATTGACAGCCATCCGGCGTATCGCTTTCATGATTTCAGCGGCACCTGGAATGAGATCTTTTCCTTGGCTGAAAAATTGCAAACTTGCCCCCGCAATATGTCCGTCCATTGTGGTGGCGTAGTGATCACACCTGATCACATAAATAATTATGTCCCTTTGGAACGGGCTCTCAAAGGTGTGAACATCATTCAATGGGAAAAGGATCAGGCTGAAGATGCCGGACTGATTAAAATAGATCTGTTGGGCAACCGTTCGTTGGCGGTTATTCGCGATGCCTTGGTAGCCATTAAACAAAATTACGGCGTAAAAATTCAATACGAATTGTGGAATCCCATCGATGACCCCAAGACGCAGCAGCTCATCAAAAATGGTGATACGATTGGCGTCTTTTATGTGGAGTCGCCGGCGATGCGGCTGTTGCAGAAAAAAACCAAAACCGGGGATTTTGATCATCTGGTCATTCACAGCTCCATCATCCGACCAGCAGCAAACGATTATATTCGCGAATATGTGAAGCGATTGCATGGCGAGCCTTACCAATCGCTTCATCCCTTGCTTGATGCTATTTTAAAAGAAACGTACGGTATTATGGTCTATCAGGAGGACGTTTCCAAAGTTGCCATGGCGCTGGCTGGTTTTGAGGCCGCGGAAGCCGACGACTTGCGCCGGATTCTTTCCAAGAAACGAATTGGCAAAAAGATGCTGGATTTCAAAGAAAAATTTTATCGCGGTGCGTTGCAAAAGGGCGTCGAACGAAATACTATTGATCGCCTTTGGCAGATGATTTTGAGTTTTTCCGGTTACAGCTTTTGTAAACCACATTCCGCATCGTTTGCGCTGGTTTCGTTTAAATCGTGCTATTTGCGTGCCCACTATCCGGCAGAATTTATCGCCGCCGTGATCAGTAATCAAGGAGGCTATTATGCTACTTTTGCCTATATTTCCGAAGCGCGGCGTTTGGGCTTGACAGTGCTGCTGCCAGAGATCAATAAAAGTGAATGGCATTATTGGGGAAAAGACAAATTTGTTCGTGTCGGCTTCATGCAATTGAAAGGAATTCAGCGAGGGGCAGTGGACAAAATTCTCGAAGAGCGTCGCCGCAACGGTGTTTACCAGTCATTCGATAATTTTTTGAGACGCACCAAGATAAATCCCAATGATGTTAAGATACTTATCAAAGCGGGTGTTTTTGATGCGCTCGAACCTCGCCAGACGAGGCCTGACTTGATGTGGCGGTTAATGTTCTGGCAGAATCAGCAATACAAAAAATCAACTGGAACAACGCTGTCGTTATTCGATGAAAGTCCAACCCGGTTGCCAAAAGCCGCCAATTACAATTTGGAAACACAATTACAGCATGAGTGCGAAACACTGGGTTTTCTCATCAGTCGCCATCCGCTCACACTTTATCAAGATAAAATTAAAAAGCTCTCTTACGTGCCAGCCAAAGATTTGCGCTTCTTTATCGGAAAACAGGTGACCACTATCGGCTGGCTGGTCACCCGAAAATTGATCAGCACCAAAAAGAATGAGATGATGGAATTTATCAGTTTTGAAGATACTACTGACCTGTATGAAACCGTATTTTTCCCCAGAACCTACCAGAAATTCTGCTACCTGCTCAGCTATTCCCGACCTTATGTTCTGCGCGGAAAAGTCGAGGAAGAATTTGACGCGGTGACGTTGAATGTGTCGCAGGTGAAGTTTTTGTAATGACCATCGATGATTGCCATTGTGATCGTTGGCGAGACCTTCTGATTTGTTCTGAATGGCCCAAACATCGGCTTTTATCGGTGCTAACACATTCATGGAATGTTTTTTGCTTAAGGGGATTAGAAAATTGTGTCTTTATAAATTTGGTTATACTGGGCATTGCTTTGATAACCATTGAGACATCTTTACCTTTATTCCCAAAAAGTTTTAAAAAATAATAGGATAAAAGCACCTGTCCTGCCTCGGTTAGCAACAGAAAATGAAATCTAAAAATTGTTAAGTACTTTATGGACAATTCGTTAGTTCATATTGAAATTTCTTTATTTCAAAATGAAAGTAATCCACGCTGGCTAATTGTCGCCAATCGAAATCCAGTTTGAGGAGCATTCATGAAAAAAGCACCACGAATCTTGCTGCTAATGGACTCACAGCCTCTGAGTTTGTTGATTGTGGATAAGTTAAGACAAGGAGAATTTGATCCGACTTATGTACAGGCGACAGGTAAAGTTGACTTAGCAAAAAAACTCCAGCAACAAGATTGGGATTTTGTCATCGCGGATCCCCAATTGAATCAGTTTTGCTATCGTGAAGTTTTGACTTTCTTTTCCAAACACAAGATTGATATTCCGTTAATTTTTGTTGGCCATTCCATTGAAGAGAACCTTCTTTTGGAGATGGTGCGCGAGGGAGCAACGGCTTATGTCCCTAATTCAAATCTTTTGCAGCTCATTCCCATCATTAACCGCGAATTAAGGCATGCTCAAACGCTACGACAACATCTATTATCGAGCAAAGAGCTACAAAATAGTAACAACTTTTTATCCAATGTGTTTAATATGGTTCAGGAAGGGATTAGCATTGCTGATAATAATTTGACCATTATTCGTACCAATGTTTGGATAAAAAATCTCTTCAGTGATAAAATGCCAATTGTTGGCAAAAAATGTTATGAAGTATATCACAATTTATCCTCGCCCTGTCCTGAATGTCCGGGACAAATGACGCTTGAGGATGGACTGAGCCATCAAAAATGTATGAGCGTCATCTCTAATATCTCAGGCATGAAATGGTTGGAATTTTCCTCCTATCCGTTCCGAAATACTGGTGGAGAAGTTATTGGCTTTATTGAATCCTTAAAAGATGTTACTGAAAGAAAAAAAGCTGAGGACAATCTCATCACCCTGAATGCAGAACTGGAAAAACGGGTGCAAACAAGGACAGCTCAACTGGAGGCTGCTAACAAAGAATTGGAATCATTTTCGTATTCGGTGTCGCATGACCTTCGTTCACCATTATCACGCATCGAAGGTTATTCAGAACTGCTATTGGGCGAGTATGTGAATGTTATCGGAGAAGATGGAAAGCATTATTTGGAAAGGATCATTTTTTCAGTTACCCAAATGTCTCAATTGATTGATGATCTGCTCAAGCTGGCCAGTATTACTCGAAGTGAAATGAATTTTTCTGATATTAATTTGAGTTGCATGGCAAAACAAATTGCCGATAATTTGCTTGAATCTGAACCTGAACGCAAGGCGGAAATTATCATTCACAGTAATTTGCATGCTAACGGCGATGGTCGTCTGATTCGATTAGCTATGGATAATTTGCTGAACAATGCCTGGAAGTATACTAGCAAGAAAACTTTGACCAAGATTGAAGTTGGCGTCAAAAATGGTGAAGATAATCCCACCTTTTTTATCAAAGATAACGGCGCTGGTTTTTGTATGTCTGACATTGAGAAGCTATTTGCTCCCTTTTCTCGGTTGCATTCGCGCAATGAATTTCCTGGAACCGGCGTTGGACTGGCGACTGTCAAAAGAATAATTAACCGTCATGGTGGAGATATTTGGGCTGAAGGTGAAACGAATAAAGGCGCGACATTCTATTTTACACTGGCCAGCAATGGAAAAGCTGAAAAAAAAACAACTTGCTCAAATTGAATGAGGAAGAAAGCGACTGATTTCATTTTTTATTGCTAATAAACTTTCGAGCATTTGCTTTCGAGAGGAGACAAGTCATGCTCGCAGTTAAGCCAAAAAAGATCCTTTATATTGAAGACGATGTCGTTGTAGCACGGCTTATCCAAATGAAACTGGAAAAGTCTGACTTCAAGGTGGATATTGCGCACAATGCCAAATATGGCCTGGAAAAATATTTTAGCGACAGTTACGACGTAGTGCTAATCGATTATGAGCTGCCCTACTTTAACGGCTTGCAAGTCATTCAGCATTTGGCCAAAAATGGAACACCCCCGCCAATCATTATGATTACTGGTGCCGGCAATGAAGCGGTGGCAGTTGAAGCAATGAAATTAGGGGCTGGAGATTATATAGTAAAAGATGCTAACAGCGGCTTTTTGAATTTGCTGCCAACCTTGATAAAACATGTTTGGCGACAATATCAATTAAAAGTCGAAAGACAGCAAGCTATCGAAGCGCTTCGAGAAAGCGAAAAAAATTTGCATGATTTTTTTAATAGCGCCGTCGAACTTATTCAACAAGTTGGTCCCAAAGGCGATTTTATTTACGTCAATAAAGCCTGGTGCGATAAATTGGGCTACAGCAAAGACGAGTCAAGAAAAATGCTTTTCCAAAATATTTTCCATTCCGATTATCAGTTATTGTGTCAAGAAATATTCGAACGGGTAAAAAGAAGAGAAATCGTCAAAGACGTTGAAACAGTTTTTTTGACTAAGCAGGGACAGAACATTAATGT
>CAZNDR010000159.1:0-8932 GCA_964571835.1 uncultured Cytophagia bacterium
ATTGCAAGTCCAATAATCTTGTTTGCTATCTCATTTTCATTCATTTTTTATGTCCGTTATGTCCTTTGTGTCCTTTGTGTCCATTGTGCCTCCGTGGTGATCTTTGTGGTTTGATCTTTTTGTAAAAAAACAAAGAATTGATCTGTAATATTATTAACTGATGAATATTTCAATCCTAAAAAAGCGGTTAGCTTTCTGCCTTCAGCGATCAGCCAATGAATAAAACATCAATGCGCTAATTGCAGATTCACCTCAAAATCAAATAAGGCAAAAGTTACAATTGATTTATTATTAAACGCTAACGACTGAATGTCGCAAGCAGATCGCATAGCTTGGAGGCTCAGCATTTTCTCTCCAGAAAAAAACGGCAGATCGACCAACCATTCAATTTAGATTTTGTAAAATTTTTTCGGTCATCTCGGTTGTTGAAACAGGTTTTTCGCCTTCACCCAAAATATCAGCCGTTCGATACCCTTGCTCCAGCGTTTTTTTAATAGCGTTTTCAATATTTCTGGCAATTTCCATCTGCTGAAATGAAAACTCAAACATCATCGCCACTGACGCAATCATTGCAATAGGATTTGCCTTATTCTGTCCGGCAATATCCGGAGCGCTGCCGTGAACTGGTTCGTACAACGCATATCTCTCCCCTAGACTGGCAGAAGGCAACATCCCCAAACTGCCGCTGATCGCGCCTGCGATATCGCTCAAAATATCGCCAAATAAATTGGAGGTCAAAATAACATCAAATTGTCTGGGATTGCGCACCATCTGCATGGCTGTATTATCTACGTACATATTCTGCAGCTTTACATCAGGATATTGATGACTCAATTCAGCCACGGTTTGACGCCAGAATTGAGAGCACTCCAACACGTTTGCTTTGTCAACCGAAACAATTTCTTTCTTGCGCTTCTGTGCCGCTTCGAAAGCAAGTTTTGCTATGCGAATGACCTCGGGTTTGCTGTAGCGCATCGTATTCCAACCTGACTGGTCATCCATTCCGCGCGGTTCAGCAAAATAAATACCACCGGTTAATTCTCGAAAAACGACAAAATCTGTTCCTTCCAGCATTTCATTTTTTAGTGATGAGCCGTTGAGCAATCCAGTATAAACTTTGGCTGGCCGGATATTGGCAAATAAGCCTAATGATTTTCGCAATGCCAGCAATCCGGCTTCCGGTTTATTGTGGTGCTCAAGCGACTCCCAACTATAGCCGCCAACTGCTCCCAGCAATACGGCATCAGAGCTAAAACACGCCTGTAATGTTTTCTTTGTTAATGGTTCGCCAAATTTATCAATAGAAGCGCCGCCAAACAACTCTTGTTTGAGTTGAAACTGGAGCTGATATTTTTGTTCGACTGCTTTTAATACACTAACCGCTGCCTCCATTATTTCTGTACCGATACCATCGCCCGGCAGCAGCGTAATCTTGTATTTCATCCCTTCTCCACTTGGCTATTTCTTTTCGGCAATCCAGGACATCATTTTTCTTAATTTCTCTCCGACTTTTTCAATTTGGTGCTCTCGATTTAGCTGGCGTAGCTTTTTCATTTCTGGCAAACCATTAGCATATTCTGCCAGCCATTCTTTGGCGAATTTTC
The DNA here is from genome assembly GCA_964571835.1 of uncultured Cytophagia bacterium. GTDB lineage: Bacteria > Zhuqueibacterota > Zhuqueibacteria > Thermofontimicrobiales > Thermofontimicrobiaceae > CAZNDR01. Next base: position 1,605 of record CAZNDR010000159.1, read on the forward strand.
CGCTCTGCACTTCCTTCAATATTTTCCTCATTTCTTTTTTCGTCTGTTCTGTAATGATGCGAGGGCCACGAGTCATACCACCATATTCAGCCGTATCGCTCACCGAAAAATTCATGCGCGATAGACCACCTTCATAATACAGATCAACGATTAACTTCATTTCGTGCATGCATTCAAAGAATGCCAGTTCAGGCGGATAGCCAGCTTCGACCAATACTTCAAATCCTGCCTTGATGAGTTCGGCTGAACCACCGCACAAAACGGTTTGTTCGCCAAAAAGGTCTGTCTCGGTTTCATCTTTAAAACTTGTTTCGATGACTCCAGCTCGCGTCCCACCGATGCCTTTTGCCCAGGCCAGCGCCAACTCTTTTGTCTTGCCAGAAGGATTTTGTTGCACTGCTATCAAACAGGGCACGCCACTTCCCTGCTCAAACGTCCGGCGCACCAAATGTCCAGGTCCCTTTGGTGCAATCATCATAACATTGATATGGGCTGATGGCACGATTTGTTTGAAATGGATGTTGAAGCCATGAGCAAACGCTAACGTGTCACCTTCATTGAGATTTTTAGCGATTGATTTATCGTACACGATTTTTTGAATTTGGTCTGGCAGGAGGATCATGATCACATTAGCTGCTTTGCTCGCTTCAGCTGCTTCCATAACGGTGAAACCAGCCTCCACGGCGCTTTTCCAAGCCGCGCAACCTTTTTTTTCAGCTACAATCACGTTTATTCCGCTATCTCTAAGATTCTGGGCATGAGCATGCCCCTGGCTACCATAACCAATGATAGCAACTTTTTTGCTTTTAAGCAGGTCCAGTTTTGCATCATCATCATAATAGACTTTCATTTCAAACTTCCTTTCAGTTAGTGTGCAAATATTCTTTTTTGGGAGCTTCTTGTTGCTCTCCTCTCATCAAAGCAACCGTTCCGGATCGCGCCATTTCAATTATTCCAAAGGGCGATAACACATTGACAATGGCATTAATCTTATCTGGCGGTCCTGTTACCTCCAGCATGATGGTCCGATTATTGATATCAACTACTTTGCCGCGAAAAACATCGCCAATATTTTTAATAGCTTCAAGTGATTGCTTTTTATAATTCACCGTGATCAGCGCCAATTCCCGTTCCACCCGTTGGGATTTTGTCAGATTGACTACTTTGACCGTATCGACCAATCGATTCAACTGTTTCTCTGCCTGCTGCACTACTCTGTCTTCTCCGGAGATGACAATCGTCATTCGCGAAATATCTCGTAACTCCGTCTCACCAATAGAAATACTATGCAAATTAAAACCTTTAGCTGAAAACAATGTCGCTACCCGGTCAAAAGCGCCAAAGGTATTTTCAACCAATAATGAAAAAGTATGTTTCATCTTTGTCCTGCCTTTGCAAATGGTTGTTTATCCGTCATCATATCAGAGATTGAACCGCCCGATGGTACCATGGGAAAAACATTGTCCTCTGTTTCAACCTTGAATTCCACCAATACCGGCTTATCCTTGATCTCAAAAGCCCTATCAATCATTTCAGCGACTTTTTCCGGCTCGTTAGTTGAAAAGGCTTCCAAACCAATTGCTTGAGCCACCTTAACAAAATCAGGATTTTGTGACGATAAATCGGTCTGGCTATATTTTCCGCCATAAAATAGTTCCTGCCACTGTCGCACCATTCCCAGCGTACTATTATTTAAGATAAATATTTTGATCGGCACTTTATGTGCGACAGCCGTAACCAATTCTTGCATATTCATTTGAAAGCCGCCGTCGCCGCAGATGCAAACGATCGGTCGATCTTTTATGCCGAATGCTGCGCCAATTGCTGCCGGCAAAGCAAAACCCATCGTGCCCAAACCGCCGCTGGTAATATGAGTGCGCGGATGTTTGAATTTTAAATACTGGGCGCACCACATCTGATGCTGACCCACATCGGTAACGACGACCGCTTCACCTTTTATTTTTTCAGAAATGCGCTCGATTATAAAAGCAGTTCTGAGTTTGCCATCGCCATTTTTGTACATCAAGGGATATTCTTGCTTCCATTTTTTTATGAGACTAAGCCAGCCATTCGTCTGGGGTTTGCTATTCATTTCAGCATTTATCTCGGTCATAACCGCTTTGACATCGCCGACTATTGGCAGGTCTACTAACACATTTTTGTCGATTGCCGCCGAGTCAATATCGACATGAATTTTAAAAGCGCCATTGGCAAAGGTTTTTACATTGCCGGTAACGCGGTCGTCAAACCGTGCTCCCAACGCCACTAGCACGTCACAATTCATTACCGCCTGATTTGCCCAATAGGTGCCGTGCATTCCTAACATTCCCAGTGACAATTCATCATCTGACGGAAAGGCGCCCAATCCCTGCAATGTCATGGTCACTGGCAAATTCTTTTCTTTGGCAAATTGGCGTAATTCTGCAGCTCCATTTGACATGATAACTCCGCCGCCAACATAAAGCAGCGGACGTTTGGCATTGGCAATTATCGCCGCCGCCTTTTTTATTTGAATATGATGCCCAGTGTAATTCGGCTTATACCCTCTCATTTCGACTTTTTCTGGATATTCAAATTCGATTTCAGCTTGAATCATATTTTTTGGTAAATCGACTAATACCGGTCCTGGCCGACCTGTTGAGGCTAAATAGAAAGCTTTACGGATGGTAGTTGCTAAGTCCTTGATGTCTCTCACCAAAAAATTGTGCTTGGTGATCGGTCTGGTTATGCCGACAATATCGGCTTCCTGAAAGGCATCATTGCCGATCAGATGCGTAGCGACCTGACCGGTAAACACAACAATCGGGGAAGAATCCATGTAAGCATTGGCAATGCCTGTTACCGTGTTGGTTGCTCCAGGCCCTGAAGTGACCAGTACTACCCCAACTTTGCCGGTGGCTTTGGCATAGCCTTCAGCCATGTGTGTGGCACCTTGCTCATGTTTTGACAGAATATGAGTCAGAAAGTCAACATTATACAACTCATCATATATTTTTAAGGTAGCGCCGCCGGGATAGCCAAAAATGACTTCCACATTCTCTCTTCTCAGACATTCAAAGAAAATTTGAGCGCCATTCAATCTCTTTATTGGGTTTTTCATAGTAGTACCTCTAAGAAACAGAAAATTTCAATTTAAAAATTTGTACTGTTAAATATTTTCCCTTCAACCTTTTCGTGAATTCGAAGTTGATGCAAAATATTAAAATTATCTTGGTGATAAATTTTTGCTTTTATCCCTCATTTAAATTGTCATCAATCAACCATTCTAATTCTTGAATCGTCATTGCTCCGACAAATCAAAAATCAATAGTTCAGTAAATCATAGCCTGTTTTTCAACACAGCCCCGGTGCTAGCGGAGGTGACCATTTGTGCATAGCGAGCAAGATAGCCTTTTGTAATTTTCAATGTAAACTCTGGCAGCGACTGCAACCGAGATTTTAATTCGCTATCAGATATTTCAACAGTCAACTTTTTATTTGGAATATCAATGGCTATTATATCGCCATTTTTTAACGCGGCAATTGGTCCACCGTCGGCTGCTTCCGGCGAAACGTGGCCAATGCAGGCGCCTCTGGTGCCGCCGGAAAATCTACCATCAGTAATCAGCGCCACACTGTCGCCCAATCCCATGCCTACGATGGCGCTGGTAGGTGAAAGCATTTCCGGCATGCCGGGTCCGCCTTTGGGACCCTCATGCCGAATGACTACGACCTCCCCTGCTTTGACTTCATGATTTAATATTCCTTTTTCTGCCGCTTCCTGTGATTCATAAATGCGCGCTTGCCCCTGGTATACCAGCATTTTCGCTTCCACAGCTCCGCTTTTTACTATCGCTCCTTGAGGCGCTAAATTGCCAAACATTACTGTCAAGCCGCCGGTCTGCGAATATGGATTTTTTTTTGAGCGCACGACGTCATAATTGTTGATTTGGGACCTGGCAATATTTTCACCCAATGTTTTTCCGCTGACTGTTGGTGTGGATAAATCCAAAAGATTTTCGATGCTGGATAATTCTTTCAAAATGGCGGAGATACCTCCAGCAGCATCCACATCTTCGATGTGAACATCTTTCGTCGCCGGGCTCACTTTGCAGAGATAGGGTGTTTGATTGGAAATATCATTAATCTCATTTAAGTCAAACGAAATTCCCGCTTCATTGGCAATTGCCAGCGAATGAAGAATGGTATTCGTGCTGCCGCCCATCGCCATGTCTAAAGCTAAGGCGTTGCGAAGCGATTGGTGAGTAATGATGTCTAACGGCTTGATATTTTTTTTGACCAGATAGATAATCTGTCGAGCCGCCTTGTTAACTAAATCGACACGCCTTTCATCGACAGCCAGTACAGTGCCATTCCCAGGTAAAGCAATGCCCAGAGCTTCCAGCAAACAATTCATCGAATTGGCCGTGAACATGCCGGCACAGGAGCCGCAGGTGGGGCAGCTCAAATTTTCTAATTCTTTTAAATCTGCCTCATTAATCTGATGCGCCTGGAATTTACCGACACCTTCAAAAACAGAAATTAAATCCAGTGCTTCGCCAGTTTTCGATCTCCCAGCTTTCATCGGACCACCAGAAACAAAAATAGTGGGAATATTTAATCTGACTGCCGCCATCAACATGCCAGGAATTATTTTATCACAATTGGTAAGGCAGACTAACCCATCCAGGCGGTGCGCTTCGGCCATGATTTCTACACTATCGGCAATTAATTCGCGGCTTGCCAGCGAATAACGCATGCCCAGATGTCCCATAGCGATTCCGTCATCGACGCCGATAGTATTAAATTCAAAGGGCACTCCTCCGGCAGCCCGCACAGCTTGTTTAGCTGCCTGTCCCAATTTATTTAAATGAACATGTCCGGGTATCAAATCAGTGTATGAATTGCAGATGCCAATAAATGGCTTTTTAAAATCAGCCTCACTTTTAATTATGCCCGTGGCTTTTAGCAAACTCCTGTGGGGTGCTCGCTCGAAACCTGACTTGATTAGATCTGATCGCATAGAAGCTCCAATTGATTTTTTATTAACAGCAATTCCTTTTTATCAAAAAATGAACTCGGTACTTTTCACCATTTACAATTTTAAATTCTCCTTAGCCTGCAAAAAACGGACTTCGGTCAATCCCAAACCTGCATTTTGTTTTGTTGTATTTATACTGATTGTTTTGTAAATGTGGGATTTGGGATTGATTTCTTTGTTAGCCTATTATCAAAATTCCTAATAGGCTAATTAGAATAATCCCGATGAGGAAAAGAATTCCTAATAGAAGGTTTGTAACAGATAATAAAAACAGTTCTCCCCTCGAGCCAGCGCTAGGTGCTGGTATGTCTATGTCAGAAAATTTTGGGAAAACTGGCCTCATGGATATATCGTCTCTGTTGTTTCTCCAATCACTTCATTCGTGCTAATTATATAAAATAAAATTATAAATGTCAAGTAAAAATTTTAAAAATATTCTGAAAATAACAAAAAATTCCCCTTGTCACAGAATTAAATTAAAAGCCGGGCTCATCACAGCCTCAAGTATTGATATAACCTAATTTAATTTATCAATTCCTGAGCTGAGAGAAGAAGTCAGCCATTTTTAAATTCGTTTTTCAATATGCCAAATACTGGCGTATCAAAATATTTTTCTCCCTTTTTGACATTCTGCCGGAGAATTCCTTCTTTTTTCATCCCGGCTTTTTTCATTACTTTGCCTGAGGCTGCATTTTCGATAAAATGGTGGGCATAAACTTTGTTCACTTTTAACTCTTCAAAACAATATTTCAACACCGCTTTTACCGCTTCAGTGCAATAACCGTTATTCCAAAAAGGCTTGCCAATCCAGTAGCCGATTTCAGCTTTATCGAATTTTTGATTTATATTGGAAATGCCAATCGCACCAATTAAAATATTTTCAGCTTTAAGAGTGATGGCAAAATCAATTCCACCGCCTTGCTGGAATTTTTTCTCATGAGTGCTAATCCACTCTTCTGCCATGCCATCTTCATAGGGATGGGGAATGGTCAAAGTCGTCTCAGCAATAGCCGCATCACCAGCCAGTAGCTGCACCCGCGTTGCGTCGTTAAGTGAAAACGGTCTCAAAATCAATCGCTCGCATTTTAATGTGGGAATTTTTTTCACTATATTTCAGCTCCTGATAAAAGGTGCGATGCATTTAAAAAAAAATATCGCACTTGATGAAAAACCAAACTGCCCTATTTATCAACTGTAAAAGCTTCATGCTTGGGCCATGGTTTCGGATCTTCTTTGATTTTTTTCATCAGAATTTCAATGGCTTTTTCCAACTGTGCGTCGTATCCCTTTGAAACTTCAACCGGGTCAAGATCAATTTCAATATCCGGAGTTACCCCTTCATTTTCCACGATCCACTTTCCGCTGCGATCATAAATGCGATAATCTGGCGCCGACAGTCCGCCTCCATCGACCATACTCAACCACATCGATACGCCAACTAATCCTCCCCAGGTTCGCGTGCCAATGACCGGTCCCATTTTTTTTATCTGAAATTCCATGGGCAACATATCACCCCCTGAACCAGCCTGCTTATTGGTGATACAAACCAGGTGGGCGTTGGTAACCACTGCCGGTGTTGTTTGATCGTGCGACTGCCGACGCGTCCAATAGGCTAATATTTTTTTATCCAGACGTTGCAGAAAAATATCCGGATCGAGTCCACCGCCATTAAAACGTCCATCGACAATAATGCCTTTTTTGCGGGTTTGCGAATAAAAATACTTGGGAAATTCACTGGCAGAACCCAGATAAGTATCCGGCAGATGCAGATAGCCGATCTGCCCATCAGATTTTTCCTCGGCCAACAGCCGATTATGCTCCACCCAATCGAGATACCGCAACGTGTACTCATCACTTAACGGTTTGACGACATATTCTTTGGCATTAATTTTCTTTGGCTTATCATTAACCAGAATGGTCACCTGTTTGCCGGCTAAATTTTGAAAATAGGAATAAATACTTTTTTCAGCAGAGACATCAACGCCGTTGACTGATAAAAGGTAATCACCTTCCTTGACATTCACTCCCGGCTTTGTCAACGGCGGAAAAACTTGAGCTGTCCAATCGGCAACTCGATAAATTTTCTTAAATCGATACAAAGCATTGTTCTCATCGACTTGCCAATCGACTCCCAACATGCCAACATTGACACGTTCTGCCTTTCTTTTAATATCACCTCCAAAAACATAGGTGTGCGAGGTATTCAACTCGCCAATCAACTCGCCAATGATATAACGAATATCCTGCCGGCATGAGGCATACGGGATTAATTTCCCATATTTCTCTTTCATGGCAAACCAATCTATAC
>CAZNDR010000160.1:0-8922 GCA_964571835.1 uncultured Cytophagia bacterium
ACGCTTTGGAGCGCAAGCTTTAGGTACCAGTCCTGGTAGGTGCGAAGCTGCGCCTGATCATACTTCCCATTTTTATCTACCAGCGCGTACTGGAAGACCCAGCCGACACCGGTGGCATCGGGACCCAACTCGGTCTTGACGCCTTGCGGGAGGTTGCCCTGTATCTTGGAGAGATACTCCAGCACGCGGCTGCGCGCCCAATAGATATCGGTGCCGTCCTTGAAAATCACATAAACATACGAGAAGCCAAAGTCGCTGTATCCCCGGATGGCTTTTACCCGCGGGGCGCCAAGGAGTGCGGTAATAATGGGGTAGGTGACCTGGTCTTCGATGATATCGGGACTGCGGTCCCATTTTGTATACACAATAACCTGGGTGTCGCTGAGGTCTGGAATGGCGTCCAGAGGTATATTGGTCAAAGTATATATCGCATAAGCGATCGCCGCACAGGTGAGCAGTATCACAAGCATGCGGTTGTGTGCGGAGAAGTGGATGAGTTTCTCGATCATGATTGTCTCCTAATGCTGGTGAGCGCCGGCGCTAGTCGCTGATTTGAGTGCTGCTTTGAGAGACGATTCGGAATCGATCAGGAAGTTGGCGGAAGTCACCACACGATCACCTGCCGCTAGTCCTGATATTACTTCATAGTAACCGTCGCCGGAGCGTACGCCTAACTTGACCTCGAAGGGAACGATTTTATCATTCTCCCTCTCCACGAATACATAGTCCATGACGCCGGTACGCATAACCGCACTTTCAGGAATTGCCAGCCGTTCGCCAAAATTGTATGAGAGTTTTGCGTCGGCATACATTCCCGGCTTCAGGACAAGTTCGGGATTATTGATCTCAATGCGTGCCTTGACGGTTCGGCTTTCGGTTTCCAGAAACGGATAAAGAAAGCTGATCTGTCCCCGAAAAGTCTTCTCTTGCCAATAAGGAAGTGTTAGTTCAACCGTCATGCCCACTTTGATATAGGGCAGATCGGTTTCATAAATATCAGCCTCGCCCCACACGTGGGATAGGTCAGCAATGGTCATCAGGGGATCGTTCATCATGATTCGATGACCCTGAAGCACCATCTTTTCAGTAACATATCCCGACAGCGGCGACTCGATGATCATTGTCCGCTCCACCTTTCCTGAAGCCCGCAAGTGGTCAATCTGCGCCTGACTGATGTCCAGCAGCCGCAGCTTCTCCAGCGCCGCCGATTCAAGTCCTTTAAAATTGCCGGAATCAATTGAATCGGCTATAGGGGTAGCTTTGCGCATTGTTGTCAATGAAGAGATATATTCCTGCTGTGCGGCGACGAGCTCAGGACTATATATCGCCAGCAGCGGTTCTCCCTTCTTCATGTACTGCCCCGTCTGATTGACGTACAAGCGTTCCACCCAGCCGTCCACCTTGGTAGTGATATGGAAAACTAGCCTCTCGTCCGGCACGATCCGGGCTGAGGTGCGAATTTCCTTGTAAATATTCTTCATTGTTGCTGGGCTGAAGGTAAGTCCTATTAGCTCCTGTTTCTCCCTGGGAATTGTGACTGGCGCCAGCCCTGGTGGCGTCGCTATTTCCTCTTCTGTTGTCGGCTCGAAGGGGATCATCTCCATGCCCATCGAGTCTTTTCCGGGCTTGTCGCTAATCTCGTTGGGATTCATGCTCGAACGGTACATAATTTTTCGTTCGTGTCCTGCATGCTCATCTTTAATGGATTGTTCTTTTTTGATAGGAACAAGCTTCATACCGCAAATAGGGCAGTCGCCGGGCTCGTCCTTGATAATTTGCGGATGCATAGGGCAGGTATAAAGCTGCTTCTCTTCTGCCACATTACCCGCATGATGGATTAAATGAGAAAATATATAAAATCCTCCAGCGGCGAGCACAAGGATTATCAGTAAGATAAGTAGATAGCGTTTTTTCATGGTAGTATCTCCATTTTTTTACTAACTATTCTTGAATCAATTATGTTCATAATAGCTATTTATTTGCTCCCCTGGCGCGTGATCAATGCTTTCAATAATCCATTTATCCAATACTCCATTCCTCTTTTAAACTATTTAATTTTTAATAAACGCAAAGCAATTAATGCACATGCTTTGATCCATCTTTATGTTCATGGACACCCCCCTTGTGCATAGCGGTCGAATCGGGCATATTCTGATGATGGTCAAGCTCTGCTTTGCTTTGTCCATAGATTTCTCCCTCACGGTGATGGTGCTCTGTCGTTTGTGTTGCCGCTTTCACACCAAAGCCGTGCGTATAAACCATCTCACCGCCGTAGTAGCCGCCAACAAACATTAGTCCCACGCCCAATACACTGACAATGAAATAAATTAACAGTCCTTTTACAGGCAATTTACCCTTCAAAATAATTCGCCAGATTGTTAAAAAAATAATAATGCTCAGCACAATAAAGCCGATGGTTTCATGGATTTCCAAAAGTTGGTGTCCTGCATCGGTATGAGGAGCACGACCTTCAGCCATCAAGCCAAAAATAACTGTGGCAATCACTGACAGACCGGCAAAGATCAAGTTGAACCAGGCGGCAGAGCGAAAGCCTTCAATTTTAGTTAATTTTCCCAGAATGTCAAACAAAACGCTTAAGGAAAACAGTGCAATGGTAAAATGCACTGACAAAGGATGAATTAAATAAAGTTCTATCATGTTATCTCTCCTTGAATCTTCTTATCATGTAATTTTGTCAATTATTTAGTAGGCTCAATTAATGAGTTTTTCTTCAATTTCGGCAATGCTCAAGCCTACTGCCTGCTCTAATGCCGCCTGACTGGAAAGATAATTCATCTTTGCCATGTAATAATCTAATTTGGACATCAACAGCATGCGATAGCTATCCAGGAGCATTAAAAAGTCCGTTTTGCCAGTCTGGTAAGCGGCGATGGTCGATTGTAGCGTCTGCTCTGCCTGGGGTATCACTGTCTGATCATACAGTTGCATTGAGTTATAATGGCTCTCGATTTTGATTACCGCCTCCTGGATTTCAGTGAATACCATATTAGACATCGAGCGGTACTCTTCCTCCGCCTGCATTAGCTTGAGTTTGTTTTCCTCGACTTGCCCTTTATATTTCCCACTTGACCATAGTGCCAGGGGTATATTCATTCCCAACATCGTTGACCAGAAGTCATCGCCAGTCATCTTCATATCTTTGTACATGACCTGCACCATCAAGTCCGGGAAATATTCTCTCTTTGCCAGTCTAAGCTCTGCTTTGTTCATCTCGATATTGTACTTCATAGCCTGCAACTCAGCACGATGTTCCTCCGCCAGCGGTTTTAGCTGCTCCAAAGTCCACTGATGATGCTTGACATCAATTTCAGCGATTTCACCCAGTGCCCGGTCAGGTGGCCGCGAGAGCAAGGTATTCAGCATCGCGCTGATTGATTTTTTTTCCAATTGCAGGTTTACGCCTTGATTGATAAGCAGAGAAAGCTCAGTCTGTGCCCGTAGGGCATCTACCTGATTGCCTATACCGACTTCATACATTTTTCGAGCGATTTCAGAAAATCTCCGCAGCAACTCCTGCGTCTCTTTATTTATCTCGATTTTATGCTGGATCAAATAAAGCTCATAATAGGCCGATTTTAATTCGCGAATGATTTTCTTTTCTAATGCTTGATATTCCTGTGCTATCATCCTGGCATTACCCTGAGCAGCTTTGCCCATTGCCGAAAGTTTGCCCGGAAAAGGTAACATCTGCTGCACAAAATAATCAGTCTCCATCCCGTCTTTAATTGGATTAGGAAAAGATCGGATAGGAGTTTGATAAAATTCGACTCCAAATTGAGGCGGCGACCAGGCTGTTCGTTGGCGAATTTGCGCTCGAACCGCGGAGGTAGTATATTTTGCTGCTTGAAGTTGTGGATTTTTTTGCAGCGCTTCACCTACTAATTTTTCAAGTCTGTCGCATTGTATCTCCTGAGCAAAAGCTATGGCACAAAAAAGAATGAGCACTATTAAAATTATTCCGTGAATAAAATTTTTCATATTGAAATAACCTCCAATAAAATGACTGAGCCAGAGATATTCAGTTTGGACCGAGACAAATTTTTCATCAGACCGAATGCAGGCCAACTTACCGGCTCACAATGGCCGGACTAAAAAATAATAATTAAAAATTCTTGTTTTATGACCGATCACTATGGCAATTTTGCTGGCAGCAAAAACTGTGGTCAGTTTAAGTGATTTTTGAGCTAAGAACAATGGCATCACCAGCTTGCTTGATTAGACATTTGTTTTCAAAAAATCATTCGCTTCAGCAGCCATTAGGTTATAGAGCTTCCATCTTTGAGGATTAAAACGAAAGGATTTTAGCTGGATCTTTTCAAATATGTTATTATTTCTTGAATGCCCGCCTTTTCTGACTGCTGGGCTTTTTTTATGTTTTGCGCCAGGACCCGCAAAGTGTCAGCATGCAGATTTTTGTTGATTACCTTGTTGTACCAGACCAGCCTTAATAAGCTGGCCACTGTTTCGTAGCAGACAGCTGCCTTGGTCAGTTGGTCATTGCCATTGGCTATTTTTTTCAAATAGTCGCGGGCATAGCAGCGGGCGGAATAATAATGGCTGGCATAATATGCGGCAAAATTCCAGGTATCTTGTTTTATATTGTTACCTTTGCCGGCCTCGATAATCAGAGCGCCTTTTTCAAAAAGAGAAGCCCATACATCAAAAGCAGCTAAACCGTTTTGATATCTTGGTCGCTCGACCCATTCACCTTGCTCGGCATGGATTACAGCATTTTGCAGTGAATTTTGTACTATCTCGTCCTTAGTTCGCGAATTAACTTCACCCAAAATGGAAACAGAAAGGATATCAATCCCATAACGACCTAATCGGTCAAAAGGCTAAAATGATTTTTCGCCGCGGTGCGCTAGCGTGTGATATGTTTTCTTTGGCCAATCGTAACCAACTATCAAACCCCACTCGTCATCCCATACATCCCAGACGACGGCCGCAACGTTGCGATCGATAGCATCGATAATGGCGGTTTGGGCTTCTTCTCTTTTGCTTTTTTCGTTTGCTTCATCGTTCCAGTAGCGACCAATATGATGCGCATGATAGCCAGCTTGCTCAATTGTTTCGGGCAAAATTTTCGCAAAACTAAAAAAACTCATGGCGCTGGGACACATCGTTTCATTGACAAAAATCCGGAAGGCGAAGGCGCTGCTGCCCAGCAGCCAAACCGGGTCAAAATGTTCATCGACATAATTTAAAGCCGTTGCCAGACTTTTCATGTAGGAATGGTGGATGCCCGGCTCACCTTTTTGTTTAGCCAGCGGATCAGAATACCAGGAGAGCTCTCTGAGTATTTTACTTTTCATAAGCGCCTCATCACCAACATCAGGCTGAATAATCTTATTTTCCTAAAATAGGCGTTTGCCTGCTGGCTTATCGCATCTGGCTCTTAATTTATTCTGACTTCTTGAGCCTGCGTTATTCCACTCGCTGTGGGAACGACGTAGATCTTTCTGACAAATAAAATCTTAATTAGCTAAAAGCTTGAAGCCAAAAGCCAAGGGCTCATTTTAGCACTTTATTAAATTTTTATGTTGACCCATCATTAATTTTTTTTGCCTCCGGCGCTCAACAACTCAAAAAATAAGCTAAAATCAACATTGCCGCCGGAAAAGATGATCCCCACTTTTTTCCCGGGTGCAAGCAATTTTTTGAATAACACCACTGCAAACGGCACGGCTGACGACGGCTCGATGATTATCTTCATCCGTTCGAAAATAGTGCGCATGGCGGCGATAATTTCTTCTTCACTCGCCAGCAAGATTTCATCAACATATTTTTGGATGATGGGAAATGTTTTGTCGCCCAGCGACGTTTTTAGGCCGTCGGCAATAGTGCTAGGATTTTCCGGTGGAATTATTTTTCCGGCTTTGATGGATTGAAAGGCATCATCAGCCCGTTCCGGCTCACCGGCGATCACTTTGATTCTTGGTTTGATGTTTTTGGCGGCAATGGCAGTGCCGCTGAGCAGTCCGCCGCCGCCCACCGGCGCTAAAATAAAATCGAGATCAGGCACTTCATCCAGCAGTTCCACTGCTGCCGTCCCTTGGCCGGCAATAATATGATAATTATTGTAAGGGTGAATCATGGTGGCGCCGGTTTCGGCAATAATTTGGTGGGCAGTCTCTTCGCGGGAAGCTAAAGTCGGTTCACAGAAAGTAATACAGCCGCCATAATTTTTCACTGCTGCAACTTTGACCGGCGGTGCATTTTTCGGCATGACAATGTGAGCAGCAATTCCTCGCCGGCGAGCCGCCAGCGCCAGCGCAGCAGCATGATTTCCTGAGGAGTGGGTTACTACTCCTCTTTGAGCTTCATTATTTGTCAAAGACAATACGGCATTGGTGGCGCCGCGAAATTTGAATGCGCCAACTTTTTGAAAATTTTCACATTTAAAAAAAAGTTGTGCCCCGACCATTTTGTCAATCGATGAACAGGTAAGAACTGGCGTTTTGTATATGTGCGATCGAATTTGCTGGTGAGCTTTTTGAATATTTTTAAATTGGAGCATCTTGATCTGCCTCTTATTGGGATACAGCACATTTTTTTAATAAAATTAATTATCGAATGCATGAGTGCTGTCCCTCTATCGACAGCACCTTTTTCTGCCTGAGCAACAGAACCCAGGGCTGTACAGCAAATTCAATCTAAAATCATCGTCAACGAAATTCGTCCAGTATCCGGTTTGACTGACAGCACCTTCACCTGCACATTTTGTCCCACATTCACCACATCGATGGGATTTTTGACAAAGCGTTTTGCCAGTTGGCTTTTGTGCACCAGCCCGTCATTCTTTACGCCGATATCGACAAAAGCGCCAAAGTCGACCACATTGCGCACCGTGCCCGTGAGAATCATGCCTTCGGTCAAGTCTTCGATCTTGAGCACGTCACGGCGGAATATCGGCTTTGGAAACTCGTCGCGCGGATCACGATTCGGTTTTGCCAGGCTGTCGATAATATCTTTCATGGTAGGAGTGCCGGTCTTACAAATTTCGGCAATGTGCTTTACGGTCAGTTTTTTCTCGCGCAATCGCTTTTCTAATAATTCGCCATTGCCACGTACAGCTATGCTGTCCAATTCCAGCGCTTGTAAAAGTTTCTCCGCGGCTGCATACGATTCAGGGTGAACTGCCGTCATATCAAAGAAATTTTCCGCCTCTGGAATACGTAAAAATCCCGCGCTTTGGGTGAAGGCATTTTCGCCCATTCCCTTTATTTCTTTCAATTGTTGACGGCTTTTAAAACTCCCTTGCTCATTGCGGGTGTTGACGATATTCTCTGCCACTCGGCTATTTATTCCCGCCACATATTGCAGCAGCGCTTTGGAAGCGGTATTCAAATTGACACCAACATAATTGACGCACGATTCCACTACCTGGTCCAACATTCGGCTCAATTGGGCCTGGTTGACATCGTGTTGATACAATCCGACACCAATAGACCGCGGATCAATTTTGACTAATTCCGACAGTGGATCGAGCAATCGGCGAGCTATCGAAATGGCGCCGCGCATGGTTACGTCTAACTCGGGAAATTCTTCTTGAGCCAATTTGGATGCCGAATAAACCGATGCCCCGGCTTCATTGACGATGATGTAAGAAAGGTCGCTGGAAAAATTTTCAATAACATCGATTGCCAAGCTCTCTGTCTCGCGCGAGGCAGTGCCGTTGCCGATGGCAATTATTTGTACATTGAATTTTTTGCACAAGTCTAACAGCGTCTCCTTTGCTTCATTCCAATTGCTTTGAGGTGCATGGGGATAAATCGTCACCCCCTGCAAAAATTTTCCCGTGTTATCAATGACCGCAGCCTTGCTTCCCGTGCGGTAACCAGGATCAATGCCAAGAATAGTGGCGCCATGCACCGGCGGTTGCAAGAGCAAGGTGCGCAAATTTTTGGCGAATATTTCGATAGCATGTTCATCAGCTTTTTCGGTCAATTCACTGCGTATTTCCCTTTCAATGGAAGGAGCAATGAGCCGACTGTAAGAATCAGCAATAGCGGTTTTAAGTTCAGCCACAAACGGCGAGACATCATTCACCATGTACAGCTTCTCTATTTCAGCAAGGCAGCTCTCGATAGGCACTTGAATGGTGATTTTCAAAAATCCTTCCTTTTCGCCGCGATTGATGGCTAATGTTTGATATGGCTGAATGGTTTTCACCGGGTGAGAAAAATCGGCGTACACCTGGTAATTGCCGTATTCTTCCAGCACTTTGGCAGAAGATGCGAGCACGCCCTGTTTTTGAAATATTTCTCTTATTTTTTTTCGTACCTCAGCACTATCAGAGATAATTTCGGCGCAAATATCTCGGGCACCAGCTAGCGCTTCTTCGGCAGTGTTGACACCTTTTTCTTCATTGATAAATTGCCCGATCAAAACTTCATAATTCTCTATGGCCGTTTCCAGCTTTAGCATCAATTCTGCCAACGGCTCCAATCCCTTTTCTCTGGCCGCAGTAGCACGGGTTCGCTTTTTCGGTTTGTAGGGTAGGTAAAGATCTTCCACCTCTTGCAGTTTCATAGCAGCAACGATTTTTTCTCGAAGCTCGGGCGTCAGCTTGCCCTGTTTTTCGATGGAGTTGAGCACTGTTTCCTTGCGCGCCTCCAGCACGCGCAGTGCTCGAATTCGTTCTTCGATACTCCGAATTTGATCTTCATTCAAATTTCCCGTCGCTTCCTTACGGTACCGCGAAATGAAAGGAACTGTGTTTTCCGTGTCTAACAATTCCACTGTTTTGTGCACTTGCCAGATGTTCAATTTTAATTCACTGGCAATGATTTGAAATTTTTTTTCTTCGTTCATTTCTATTCCTTTATGGTAAATCGCCAAAAATGCTTTTGCACTATCAAGATAACCTCTTAGGGTAAAAATCACTTTCCTTTGGAC
>CAZNDR010000161.1:0-8918 GCA_964571835.1 uncultured Cytophagia bacterium
AGCTTTATTTACAGGTTAGGCTTTGAAAAAATGGAGTAAGGGATTGACGAATGGTTGAAATTTCTTCTTTTCAAACGGTCAATTCATTAACTGATTTTTTCCTGCTCCATTTCTCTAATAATCCAACAATTAGCCAATCCATTTATTATTGAGCTTTGTATCTGGTTTTTCCTGATTCATCAAATTACACCAGCTATTTCAGTCTCCCCAAAACCAGACGCCACCTTTGTTGCTGAGCTGATAAAACTCATCGCTCAAAATTCGCCGATGGAGCAACTCTTCTTCAGCTAATTGCAAAAACATCTCTTTGCCATTGCGGTCAACCGTACTTTCTGCCATCCTCACATAATGGTGGTGGGCTTTTTCTTCGGCCTCAATGGCAAGTGATAAAATATTGAGCACATCATCTTTTTCAGGTTCGATTTGTTTTGAAATTGGTTGAACTCTGAATTCCTTGAAATTCATTTTGACATAGGGAACATATTCATGCTCTTTCGTCAACGAATTTTTTAAAGTTGTCAAGGCATCAAAATGGTACTGTTCAAATTCTGCCAATTGACTTAACAGGTCTTTGCCCTGTCCGCTTTTCACTTTGTTGACAGCCTCACGATAAAAATCTCTGGCTTGTTGTTCAGCTTCTAAGGCAACCTCAATCGCCTCGATAATACCAATATTGTACTCATCCATTTTATTCCTCTTTTAATTTAATGTGTTGTTTTTAATTATTAGGATTGTTTAAAATTAGAAATCGGCCCTCAACCTAAAATTTTCCGTCCATTTGAAATTCGGGAATACCAAACCAAAATCCGGTTTTTTGAATGGAGTCCAATTCCGCCTGGATAATATCGAAATGAGCTTCTTCCCATTCTGCCAGTCTCAAAAATAAAGTTTTGGCTTCAGCATCGTCGAATTGCTGTGCCTGTTCTTTGTAAAACTTCGCTGATTTTTTTTCCAAATCTAACGCTGTCTGCAGCGCATCTAACTCTGCCAGCCCTGATTCCCCTTTGGTGCGCTGCTGCTTTTCGCTGATAGACGGCCTGAGCCGTTCAATTTCGGAAGGCAAAATTTGAACGTGCTGCCATTTTCCATCTTTTACTAGCTTTTTCAACTGCTTTTCCAGAATCCGACGATGTTCATGCTCATCCATTGCCAATCGAATGAACATATTTTTTCCGGACATATCTGTTGTCTGACGGGCAAATCTTAAAAAAGCAATAATACCATTGTCCTCGACTTCCATTGCTGTTTGCACAGCTTGTTGTGGCGAAAATCTTTTTCTGGGCATGGTTTCCTCCTGCATAAGTGAGAAGCTTCCTCTGATCGTTCAACTATTTATTTGCTTTCAACCGATTTCGAATTTCGTTCGCTCGATTTTGAAAAGTTGGCATCTGCCTTTCATAAAAGACACCTACATAAATTGGATTTTCGCTGTCAGCCAGCGCTAAAGCGTGAGCCTTCTTAGTTACTGCGTGATCTGAGGGCAGTGGTTTCACCATGTCGGTCCAGCTCTCATAAGTTGCTACCGAATTAAATTGAATGCAAGGCGACAGATCGTGAATAAAAGAAAAACCTTGATGCTGAATGGCTCGAGTGATAATTTCAGTAACTGAATGTCTTTCTTTAGAGAATATTCGCGCCACAAAGGTCGCGCCGTACATGATGGCCAATGAAGCTGGATTCAGCGGTTGAGCAATATTGCCATACGGTGAGGTAGCGCTTTTCATGCCTAAAGGCGAAGTGGGCGAGATTTGTCCTTTGGTCAAGCCGTAGATGCTATTGTCCAAAAACAGATAGGTCATGTCAAAGTTATGCCGCGCCGCATGCGGGAAATGACCTCCACCGATGCCCAATCCATCGCCATCGCCACCCACGATAACGACTTCCAATTCAGGATTGGCAATTTTCACGCCGCTAGCCAGAGGCACTGCCCTTCCGTGCAAGGTATGGACGCCAAATCCTTTGATAAAAAATGGAAAACGGCCGGAGCAGCCAATACCGGAAACCACCACAAAATTCTGTGGCGGGATCTGCAATTTTTCCACTGCTTCGTACAGGCCATGCAATGCAGTAAAATGCCCACAGCCAGGGCACCAAGTGGGCAGATTGTCGCGCCATTTTTGCGCATTTGTCTTTAGCGCTCGCTGAAATCCTGACTCCACAGATCGCTTACTGAGTGAGTTCATCAGCAACCTCCAGAATTTTTTGAGCGATTTTTTGGGGACTGACAGGGTTCACCGACGGCAGGTGCATTTCAATCGGCTTGATGCCATAACGCGATTTCAACAAAGCAGCATATTGTCCCTGATAATTCATCTCCGGCACTATTATTCTTTGACAAGTGGCAAAGAAATTTCGAAACGAGTCTTCATGCTGAGGAAAGATCATGATCGATTTAATCAATTTTGATTTTACTCCTTTGTCTTTAGCGATTGCCATCCCCTCTAAAATTGCCCCCAAAGATGAACCCCAGCTCGCAATGCCAATTGCAGCATCGTCATCGCCGATGACATCGGCTGGCGGCAGATCCTGTTTCATCGCTTCAAACTTGCGAAATCGTTTGGCGGTCATCTCCAGGTGCACTTCGGACTCATAATTCGGATTGCCTCTTTGCGAATGCTCCAGTCCCGTGATGGTGTAAAATACGCCGACCTCGCCAGGGACAAGCAGCGGAGAGACGCCATCATTAGTCATTTTATAGCGTTGATAATTTCGTAAATCTTCAGCCGTCGGTTTTTTTCTAGTACAACGAAAGCGATCAATATTTTCTTTTATCTCTGCTGTCTCGACTCTTTGACCCAGAAACAAATCACTCAACAAGATAACTGGTGTCTGATATTTTTCTGCAATATCAAAAGCCAGTTGAATCCCAGCATAACACTCCTCTGAATTGGAGGGCGCCATTATCACTCGGGGCGAATCACCAGCTCCGCCGTAAAGCGCAATATTCAAATCTCCCTGCTCAACTTTAGTCGGCAAGCCGGTAGATGGTCCGCCGCGCTGAACATCAACGATTACGCAGGGAATTTCTGCCATGACCGCCATATTGATCATTTCGCTCATCAGCGAAAAACCCGGACCCGAGGTGGCAGTCATTGCTCGTTTACCCGCAAAACCGGCGCCAACAATCGCCGAAATAGCAGCAATCTCATCCTCAACCTGAATGGTCCACCCATCGATTTTTGGCAATTCTTTGGCGGCAATTTCCATTATTTTGGTGGCTGGCGTAATTGGATAGCCCGCGAAAAATTTCAAGCCGCAATCGATGGCACCCTTGCACAGCGCCTCATTGCCGGTAACCAGCTGACGTTTGACAGCCGCTGGCGGACAGTTGAATTCCGAATTAAGCGGATAATTCTGTTTACAATATTGATAGCCTAAATGAAACGCCTTATTGTTTACTTCAACCACCTTTTCACCTTTTTTGCCGAACAAACTTTTAATATGGCTGAGAAATAGCTCTTCCGGCAAACCATAAATATAAGCCATAGCACCCAGTGCTACCAAATTGCGGCCTTTGTTTGAACCTGAGGCTTCATTCGCCAGCCATTTCAAAGGAATTCCAATACCATGAATTTTAGGAGGAATAAAAGCAGCTAAACTTTCGTCCTCTTTGACCTCTTGTGGTAGGCTGCTTTCATAAAGCACAAAACCATCAGCTTTTACCTCATTGATTTCACTGATGGATTCTTTGGCAGCCATGCCAATGAGAATGTCGACACCATCTCCCAAGCTGAGCACTGGTGTCGTCGAAAAGCGAATGGTCGTAGTCGATTTGCCAAGCCCTCGAATCTCAGCACTATAAATATCATTAACTAAAACATGAAGACCAATACTGGCGCAGGTTCCGGACAGTATTTTTCCTGAAGCAACAATGCCATCGCCCGCGACACCACAAAAGCGAACTGTCAGTTCATTTCGTCTCATTGTCTAAATAATCCGCACTGATTATAAACAGCATATCGTGTCTTTGATGGTGGATGCATGTAATTGGATGCTGGATAGCAGTTACTGGATACTCTTTTTTCCTTAATTGAGGCTTGGTATTTGAAGCATATTTTTATTTATTCTTTGCTAGTGAAAAAGTTTTTTACCTTTAGAGCATCGTGAATTAAGTTTCAATGTTATGATTTGGCTATGCGGCATCATGAATTAAATCATAAGCATCCAAAATCCAATAACCAGTATTTGGCATCCAGCTTCCAGAATGCAGCATCCACTATCTAAAAACCAGAAACAAAAATCCAGCATCCAGTATTCAAGCCGAAAAAATTATTCCCACCATCTCGCCTTCAACGCTTTGCCCATGAGGTTGAATGGTATGGTCTCATGGATTGGATATTCCACATGAGCGCCAGCCATATTTTTTCCGGCAATCTCACCTTGCTCCGCCGCATTGGGCCAACCAAAGTTTATCCAATAATCTTTGATTTGCGGGTGATAAATTTCCACGCAATCGCCAGCAGCAAAAATGTCGTTGACCGAGGTTCTCATTTGTTGATCAACCAGGATGCCGATCTTTTTCTCTATTTTTGTACCACTGATGACAGCGAGATTAGGCTGGTAATAATCCCAGGCAAAAACAATATCTGCCAACAAATCTTTTTGACTCAATGTTTTCACCTGCAACTTATCATTTTCTTTTCGCACGGCAACCACCCGATCATTCGTCAAGATCTCCACTCCTTTGGAGCATAAAAATTCGTGCAAATCCATATCGAATTCGGATTCAATTAATGGCAGGTGGGCTCTGGTTCCTTTTACGATATACCTCACCTGCACGCCCAAATTGACCAGACAACAAATCACATCCAGAGTGCTCAGACCTGTGCCAAAAACGACAGCATTTTTGAGGCGCGTCAATCTCCTTTTGATGAGCAAAATATCTCGTAACGAGTAATAGCGCTGAATATGGTCTCGAAATGGCCGTAATACCGGCCCTAATTCAGGACAGGCGCCGGTGGCAATTAATAGTCTATCATAATTCATTATTTCATTATGAAAAAATTTGATTGTTTTTTCCTCTGGAGAAATTGCTTTAATACGCTCACCTTTGCGCAGCTTAATTTTTCTTTCTTCAAAATATGAGGCAGAGGTATAAAAAATTGTTTCGCTATCAATAGAACCGAGAAGGAATTCTGTCAGCAGGTACCGTTTATAAGGGAAATACCGTTCCTCTCCGATCAGAACAATTTCCGCATCCTTGTCTAATTTCCTAATCGAATCTGCTGCTGACACCCCCGCGATGCCCGCGCCGATGATGACGTGTTTCATTTGCCAACGCTCCAAATTTTTCAAGCTTTATTTTGCTTTTTGTGCCAAATCGAATAAGCTGAGTTGCGGAGTGCTGGATTGTTGGATTAATGTTTGAACTTTCATTTGCCGTCATCCCCCAATATGAGTCATTTAGATGGAACAATTGTAATGCATCTTTTTGAACTATCTTGACTCTGGATTGCTGTTATCCATCACATCCGAAATGCGATCTTTCCAGCTTCCTTGCTCGCGTTTTCTTTCCAGGCTCTTGATAAAACGTAATAATTTATTTTCTATTTCATAATGAAGCATATCGATCTGATTAAATTGGTCTTTTGGAATCTGTTCTGACACTTGCAATGCAATTGCTCTTGACAAAGTCTCTAACAATGAAGCTAAGGATATGTATAAAAATTGTAAATATTTTTTAATGGCGCGACGGCTATAGCCTTCAGCGATATTCGCAGCTACCGATGAGCAGCATCGGCAATCTGAGCTCGCCGTTTGAAATCAATTTTATTTTCCTTGTACACAATTGTCCAAATAAGTTTGTACAATTCAATCTCTTTTTGCCAAACCTCCAATTTCATGTAGCCACGATTTAAATTTCTCAGCTTTGTCGATATCATGCTCTCCACCATTCCTCAAAGAAAAGCGATCAAATTCAGCATGAATTAATTGGTGCATCATTCCATTAATTCACTAATCCAGCAATCCAGCAATCCACCAATCCGTTAATTCATCAATCCAGCATCAACCACTCACTTCTTCAACCTGCAGCTCATATTTTGACAATGTGATACATTTCACTGGACAGGCCCGGTAGCAATTGCCGCAGCGAATACATTTATCGTTATCAATGGCAATCGCCTGCACTTCATTCCAGCGTTCTGTTTTTAAGTATTCAATCTGACCATCGGCTAAAATTTTGATCTCCTTTGCCATCATAATACAATCAACCGGCATGACATCGATGCAGCGCAAGCAATAAATGCAGCGGTCAATATCGATTTGAAAATTGTAATGGCACAAATAGCAGCGTCGGGCTTCGATCAAAGATTTTTCGCGCGAAAAACCAGTATCCACTTCCCGATTTTTTTCTCGTCTTTCATGCAGGGGAATTTCATTCATTGACTGCCGGGGAATGAAATCATAATCCCGCTCCCGGTCGATCTTCTCAGCCTCAGTAATTTTAATAATGTCCTGGTAGCCTTTGATGCCGCTCAACAGTTGATGTACTTGACGAGCGACTTTTCGTCCATCAGCCGCCGCTTCGATTACCGTCGACGCACCGTTACGAAAATCGCCAGCAAGAAAAAATTTACCTGCTGCCTGAATTGCTTTGTCGCCAAACAGCGTGAATTCTTCCCGCTGACCTATTGCTAAAACAACCGTATCGGCTTTTACAATAAACTCGGAACCGAGAATTGGCATCAACCGACCATCTTTTTCGATGGCATTGCGGATCAACCTGATGCCTGCCACTTTACCCTTTTCTTCTTCCACTGCCACTGGCGACACTAAAAATGAAAACTCGATCCCTTCTGCTTCCATAGCATCCAGCTCAAATTCACCCACACTCATATTATCTTTGGTGCGGCGAAAAGCTAAGGTAATGTTTTCAGCTCCGAGTCTATAGGACATGCGTGTGCAATCCACTGCTGTGAATCCACCTCCAATAACCACCACCTTCTTTGGTTGATATGTTATTTTATCCAAATTGGCCGCCATCATAAAATCAAGCCCCCAAAAAAATCCTTGAGCGTTGGCGCCAGAGATATCGATGGCTTTAGGAATCAGGCAGCCACCGGCCAGTATTACGGCAGCGTAGTCTTTTTTTAATTGTTCCAGTTGTGCTTTTTCAAAAATGCGAGCTTTGGTCTGCAACGTGACGCCCAGATCAATGATCGATTGTACATCATTGGCGACAACAGACCGAGGAAGGCGAAATTGAGGCAAACCGTAGCGCAGCATACCGCCGGGCTCATCAAATTGCTCGAAAATAGTTACCGAGTATCCTTTTAAAGCTAAATCATTAGCAGCAACCAGTCCCGCTGGACCAGCGCCAATAATACATACTTTTTTTCCATTAGCCGTGATTTTGGGAATAATTGGCTTCGTGCCAAAATCAGCTGCGGAACGTTTTAGAAAACAAATTGAGACGGGATCGCCCAGCCCATCGCGACCATGCCGGCAGGCTGCTTCACAAGGACGATGGCACACCCGACCCAACACGCCGGCTAAGACGTTGTCCTGCCAATTAATGCGATAGGCAGTCTCATAATCGCTCTGCATGATAGCGCCGATATACCCCGGAATATCGGTCATAATCGGACAGGCGGTTCGGCAGGGGATGTTCACATCGATCCATTTTCTATCCACTATGTCTAAGGAAATCATCTCTTCTGTGATCGATTTTTCCTTCATTCAACATCTCCAGCTCATTGAATGGCCAAACTGATTTTGATTCATAACATCCTTCAACTCTCTGGACTAATATCAAAGGTCTAAAATTTTTTCGATTGGCCGCCGTTCTGGCACTCGGAGGTGAGGAATTTTATTTTCGTTCCATTCATCAGAGACAAAAAGCCAACAATAGCATGCGCCGTATTCTTTAATGTCAGGCTTTGCATAGAGGCAAGGGCAAATAATATCTTTATCCTTCTCCCGTTCGCCAGTTGCTAAGCGGCAAGGGCAGGTTCGCATGCCATAACGTTCGCCATTTTTCAGCAAGCCCTCCAATAGCGGTTCAACCACTTCCCAATTTTTATTGAGAATAAGCCCTTTAGTTGGCGCGAATTTTTTTAACGACACATGATATTTTTCCACTGGTGTCATAGATGGAGCGCCTCCTTAGCGCCATCATATTCTTCTCCGATTACCGCCAAATCGCCCACAATCAACATCGGAAAAGACAAAGTGGGATTTTTTGGTCGAATAAAGGCAAAGAGGGCTTTTTTTTCTCCAATAGCTACCAAGTCGATATCTATAATTTTGGCATTTATCTTATTGTCGCTTAAAAATTTTTTCATCCGCATGCACCTGGGACAGGTACTGATAGCCAACAATATTGGCACACGATTTTTAACTTCGTACTCAAACATTAGCTTTTCCTATTTATTTAATTGATTCGTGATGAATTTAAAATATTATTCACTTCCTCGCCATGAATATCCGTCTGGACTTTATCAAAAACATATTTAATAAAGCCGTCTTTGCCAATAATAAAGGTCGAACGGATTATACCTTGATACTTTTTCCCATACCTGCTTTTTTCACCCCAGGCACCGAAAGCCTCAGCCACGACGTGATCAGGATCGCTCAATAAAGTAAAAGTTAGTTTTTGCTTATGAATGAAATTTCGATGAGAATTAACACTATCCGGACTGACACCCAAGACCATTGCCTCGTTCACATTAATATTTACCAAATTATCTCGAAACGAACACGCTTCTTTGGTGCAGCCGCTGGTATTATCTTTGGGATAAAAATATAATACAACCACTTTTTTGCCCAGGAAATCCGATAGCGAAATCCATTCATTTTTATCAGACTGCAGTCTAAAATCAGGTGCCTTATCTCCTGCTTTAAGCATGGTGATTTTCCCTTTACAAAATTATTCAATCCCAGCAAAGGTTTTAATATATTGTGCTCTATAATAATTC
>CAZNDR010000162.1:0-8897 GCA_964571835.1 uncultured Cytophagia bacterium
TCTTATTTTATTAAATTTGATCTAATTTAGCCCAGTTTAAAGAATCGGCGGAGCGCGGTGCCTTTATGCACCGCAGCAGCAATCATTCAACCTGATCGGCTGTAGGCTCCTCAAACTGATTGACACCCTCCAGCAGGTCTAAAACCTGCGGGAGGGTACTCTTTATGGCACAATTGAAAGTACCAGCAGAGTGCGGTGCCTTTATGCACCGCAGCAGCAGTCATTCAACCTGATCAGCTGTAGGCTCATCAAACTGAAGCTGATACAATGTTTTATAGCGCGGACAGGTTTTCAGCAATTCTTTATGTTTGCCAATACCGACAATTTCTCCTTTATCCAGCACGACAATTTTATCTGCCGAAAGCACCGTTGACAGCCGATGCGCGATGACCAGTACGGTACGGTTTTGTGTCGCCCGCTCAATAGCGCGCTGCACTTTTTGTTCGGCTTCTGTATCCAATGCGCTGGTAGCTTCGTCAAAAATTAGGATCGGCGGATTACTAACAATGGCTCGAGCGATGCACAAACGTTGCTTTTGTCCGCCAGAAAAATTAGCGCCTTTGGCGTGCAGCCTCTCTTCGTATTGCTTCGGCAGTTGATTGATAAACTCATCCGCGTAAGCGATCTGTGCCGCATCAATCACTGCCTCATTCGTCACCTCTGCGAGCGAGCCGTAACGAATATTATTAGCGATGGTGTCGCTGAACAGAATCGAATCCTGCGTTACTGTGCCGAATAATTTGCGCAGATCGGTTAATTCAATTTGAGCGATGTTCACACCATCAATGGTGATTTCGCCGGAGTTAATGTCGTACATTCTGGGTAACAAATTGATCAAGGTCGTTTTCCCGCTGCCACTGCTGCCAACAAAAGCGACTCGTTCACCCTTTTTAATTTCGAGAGTAACATTTTTTAAAACATGACTGTTTTCGTTGTAATAGAAATAGACGTTCTGTAAAAGAATGTTCTGCTCAAATGAATTCTTATGAATCGGATTGTCAGCAGATTTGATTTCAGTTTCCTGAGCTAAAATATAGAAGATTCGGTCAACTGACACCTGTGCTTTTTTGATATCGCCGTAGGCAACCGTCAGCGTTTTCATTGGATGAAGCATGGAAAAAATGGCAAATAAGAACATTAAAAATTCGCCGGAGGTAAAGCCGCTGGCGGGATTCAATACCATTTTGCCACCGATGAGGATAACCAAAATTGCCGTTAAGGTGCCATGAAGCTCTCCCAGTGGCGTATTGAAACTGGCATAAATCACCGACTTGCGCCAAAAACGAAAATGTTGCCAGCTTATTTTTTTGAATTTTTCCAGTTCGTAATTCTCCCTGGCAAACGCCTTGACAATTCTCATGTTATTGAGCACTTCTTCGATGTTGGAAAACATATCCGAGAATTTTGATTGAATCCGCTTGGCATATTTGTTTATCTTCTTGCCCAGCAGGGTCACTAAAAAACTAAAAATGGGCAGCACTACTAAACTGAGAAAAAAGAATTTGGTGTTGAGGGAAATGGCAATACCCGCATAAACCAGCAGCAATAGAAAGTCACGCAATAAATTAAACACGCCATCGATGTACATGTTACTAACGTTGTTGACGTCGTCAATCATGCGAACAATGGAATCGCCGGCTTGATTGATATTAAAAAATTTCAATGACTGTTGCAGGTATTTTCTGAAAATGACGTTGCGGATCTCGTAAATGGTCTTGCCGCGCAAGTTGGCAAAAGTTACTTTGTTGGCAAAAAAAAGGATATTCTTAATGAATACTAAAATGAAAAACGTGCCACAGACAGTCAGCAGCAGCAGCCAGGGATCGGTTTTCGCCATCAAATCTTTCAACGCTGCGACGAATGGAGTGCGCAACGCTTCATCACTCAAATCAAATAAACTTTTTGTCCCGGAAAAGAAGCGGCCATAGATTTTTTCCAGTTCAGCCACCAGTTCTGAAAATTGGTGAACCACTGCTGCCGTCGTGCGTGGTGCGAATACATAGTCAAACAGGGGAACGACCATGGTAAGACTTAAACCGCTTAATAAGGCAAAGCCGAACATAAAAATAAAACCAGCCAGCAAATAGCCCCAGTGGCGGAGCATGATTTTATATAATTGTAAAATGTTTTTCATGGGCGAGTATCTGGTCATCTATAAATAACAAAATGAACTAAAATTAAAATAGATTAAATGGTCCTAACATTACTTTTGACTAAAATTAATGTCTGTCTGAAAAAGAACTTGATTCGCCCTTTACTGTCTTTGCGAGCGATCCGCCAACTTGCGGAGAGCGAAGCAATCTTTAGCTTGCTACTTCGCGTAATGGCAGATCGTAAAGACAGTGTAAAGAGCTATTTTTGAGCAGACATTAATCAGTTTGCAGTAAATTTAATAATTGGCAGGATAAAAAACAAGGATTATATTTTGCCTGAGAAAATTTGCCAAGCATTAAATGAAAAAAATACTAAAATAATCGCTGGTGCAGCAGCAAATTGATATCGCTGCAATAGATGGTTTGATTTGAACAAAAAAGGAACTGGAAATTTTCATCAACTAACTCTAAAAAATCAGTCGACTTTTTTGTAAAAAGCATTATTTAAATAGTGCACCAACCAATACTTTTTTCCAATCGCAATTAAATTTTTAAATCAGGAGAGTAAAATGAGTCAGCCATACAAAATTTATGTCATGTCTCTGATTTGGTTTTTTTTAATTTCTGGGCTACTTCACGCTCAAATAACTGGCAGAATCAACATTGCGGTGATGGATGTGGAAGTATCTGAGTCAGATGTTTCTGCAAAACCTTACCTCTCCGATAGATTACGGACTGAGCTGTTCAACACCGGTCGCTTTGCCGTCATGGAAAGAAATAAAATGAACGACATTTTAAAGGAGCAGGGTTTTCAACAGAGCGGCTGCACCAGTGATGAGTGCGTGGTAGAAGCCGGACGCCTATTGGGTGTTGACCGCATGATCGCCGGCAGCATTGGCAAAGTGGGCACCATTTACACCGTCGCCTTGCGCATGATCGACATTGAGACCGGACGGATCATGCTTTCCAAAACCGAGGATTGCAACTGCCCGATTGAACAAGTGCTGACCACGTCTCTGAGAAATGTTGCCTTTAAAATGGCAGGCTTGTCTCCTGAAGGAGCTCGAATTTCCGAAATCCAACCAACTGAAGTGGCTGGCACTGGAGATTTTTATCTCAAGTCAGAGCCGATAGGTGCACAAGTTTACCTGGACGATCGATTATTAGACGGCGTAACGCCACTGGTTAAAGAAGGCGTTCTCGCTGGCACGCACCAGATTCGCATGCAAAAAGGCTATTACAGCGCCAGCCAGACCGTGTTTTTAGAACCGAATGAATTCAAACGAGTCGAGCTAACTCTATCCCTTTCCAAGGGTGGTTTGACCATTATTTCAACTCCGTTAGAAGCTGAGATATTTTTAGACAACAAAGCCATGGGCAGCTCGCCACAAACATTCAATGATCTGGATGCAGGTGAGCACATGTTAAAGCTCAGCAAAGCCGGCTATCTCGATTATCAAAAAGTGGTGCTGATTAACGGTGGCGAAACGTCACGATTGAATGTGTCGCTGGAAAAAGTGTTGCCTGCCAGTCTCAACATCACGGCAATTCCTATAGCCTGCGATGCCTATGTTAACGGCAAATTTTTGGGCAGAACACCAATCGTTGTTCGTGATTTGACGCCAGGAACGATAAAACTAAAACTGGCCAATTCCAGGTACGTTGATTGGGAGAGCGCTGTTACGCTAAACAACGGCGAACAAAAGGACATCCATGCCGAACTGAACCTCAAAACAGGTACTATTATCATCGAGTCTGATCCAGCAGGCGCCGAAGTAGAAGTTGATGACGCTTTCAAGGGACAGACGCCGCTCAAGCTTGCAAACATTCCTTACGGAAAACATGCGTTAAAGATTGGGAAATCTAATTATCAATCGGCTGAAAAAGAAGTCGATTTGGCATCTGAGACAGCGGTAAACATTCGCGTTAGTTTGAGTTTGGCAAAGGGCAGTCTTACCGTTGAAGGTTCGCCTAGGGGAGCAGAGGTTTCCATTAATGATCAGGTTGTAGGCAGCTTGCCATTGCGTCAATATCAAATTGCTGGAGGGATCTACCTGGTGAGCGTTAAAGCCGCTGGCTACGAAAAATACCTAAGAGAATTTTCCATAGCTCCGAATGAGAAAAAGAATCTCGACGTTCACTTGGTCATGAAATCCAATGGCAAAGCTTTTGCTAGATCTCTGTTCATCCCGGGACTGGGACAGGGCTACCTCGGGGAAAAAGGAAAAGCAGTGCTGTTCCCCATTTTGGAAATGGGCGCAATTGCTGGCGCTTATTTTTTCAACAATAAATATAGCAATGCTATCAATGAATATCAATCCGCCCGAGACAAGTATTCATCCGCTGTCGAACAATACCAAATTGATGGTTATTACAGTCAGATGGAAACTAAATACGATGAAATTGAGTCTGCAGAAAAAATGCGCAAAGTTTTTATTGGTGCAGCAGTGGGGGTGTGGTTGTGGAATGTCTTGGATGCTGCGCTGATTGGACCAGCGAATCCGAAGCTGGCTCAAAAAGAAACTAAACAGGTGAATCGGCTTGGTTTATTTGTCAATCAAGTTAATGGCAAAAAATATGTTGGAGTCTCATTTAAATTTTAAACGCTTAGATTTTAGTAGTAATGACTTTAGTCATTCATTAAAGGATCGAACAAATAAAATTCTAACGACTGAAGTCGTTACTACCTTCCTTATGAAATTACTTTCGAGTAGTAATGACTTTAGTCATTTTTTAAAGAATCAATCAAAGCATCTTTCAAACGACTAAAGTCGTTACTACGTTATTACAATATCTTTTTTATGTAGTAATGACGTGAGCCGTTTTGTAGAAGATCAAGCCAAGAAGAATTCTATCGACTAAAGTCGTTACTATGTCGTCATTAAGTGGAATTTAATTGGAACAAACAATGTATAAATATTCCAACATGACACCTGAACAGCGGGAAGAAGTCGTTTTAATTCGGAAGAGTCGTGGTTATCCGCTTCATGCGCCGCCGCATCCCTTTCGCGGGGAGGGGTATTATTTCATCACGGCTGCAAATTTTAAGCATGAACTAATTATGCATTCCAGCAAACGGCGGTCTGAATTTGAAATTGAGTTGGTTAAAAAATTCAAAGAAATCAAGGCGGAGGTTTTGGGATGGGTGGTTTTGCCAAATCACTACCACCTGCTCGCTCGGGTAATTGATTTGAATTTGGTATCTCACCAATTAAAACTGCTTCATGGTCGAACCTCATATCTATGGAATAAAGAAGATGACATGTTCCAGAAAAGAAGAGTCTGGTATCATTTTTCTGATCGACTCATTCACAACGAGTGCCATTATTATTCTGCACTGAATTATATTCATCATAATCCAGTGAAACATGGTTATTGTGAACATGCAGATGATTGGATGTGGTCGAGCGTCCATTTGTATTTACAGGATTATGGTAAAGAATGGGTAATTAATAATTGGTATAAATACAAACCTGGAGAGAGGTTTGGGAAAGGCTGGGATGATTTGTAATAGTAATAAAACGTAGTAATGACTTTAGTCATTGTTTTCAATTTTAAAATATAAAAACATCTAAAGACGTTACTACGGGAACGTAATAATGACTTTAGTCATTGTTTTTAATTTTAAAATAAAAGAACGTCTAAAGACGTTACTACGTGACAATTTTGACACCATCACAAATGGAGGTAGGTACTATGATAAAAATAAGAGTTTTTGCCATTGTTGCAACAATATTTTTAGCTATGTTTGTTATTATTTCCACCTGCGAGAAAAAGCCAACCGCACCAGAACGTGATAATCCACTTGATGCGCACGGCGTGAATTATCAAGGGCGGCCGCCAGTGGCATCCTTTACAGTATTTCCAACCTCAGGATACAAAACCACCGTCTTTAATTTTAATGCCTCAGCATGTTCTGATTACGACGAACCCACCAGTTCATTACAAGTCCGCTGGGACTGGGACGGTGATGGCAGTTACGACACCAATTACTCTACTGCTAAAACTACCTCTCACCAATATAGCAACTACGGCATAAAAAATGTTATTTTACAGGTTAAGGACAGCGCTGAGTTGACCGATACGACCAAACAGCAGATTCAAATTATTGACATACCAGCAGATATGGTCTATGTCGCCGCTGGTACTTTTCAAATGGGCAGCACCTCTGGTTATTCAAATGAGCAACCGGTGCACCCAGTTACTCTGGATGCGTTTTGCATCGACAAATACGAAGTGACCAACGCCAAATATGTGGCTTATTTGAAAGCCGCGCTGGCAGCCGGGCAGATTCAAGCGAGCAGCAGCACCGTTACCAAAGGCGGGGACGAACTAATTGATTTGGATGCTTCTTACTGCCAGATTTCCTATTCCAGCGGAACTTTTGTGGTAGATAGCGGTAAAGATAACTATCCGGTGATTGAAGTGACCTGGTACGGCGCTGATGCCTATGCCAAATATTATGGCAAACGCCTGCCCACCGAAGCCGAGTGGGAATACGCTGCCCGCGGCGGCAATTTGAGCCAGGGCTATACCTACAGCGGGAGCAATAACCTGGATGCTGTTGGTTGGTATTGGGATAATTCCACCAATCCAAGTAATCCAATGTATGAAGGTAAAGGTACACATACTGTGGGTACGAAACAGGCAAATGAACTGGGCATTTACGACCTGAGCGGCAATGTCTGGGAGTGGTGTAACGATTGGTATGGCGCTTATAGCAGCGGCTCAGCCACTAATCCACAGGGACCAGCTACAGGAAGTTATCGTGTGTTGCGCGGCGGCTCGTGGAGCGTTTATGCAAGCGGCTCGCGGGTAGCGAGTCGCGGCGTCTACAATCCCGGCTATAGCTACTATTATGTTGGATTTCGTTGTGTGCGTTAGTTTCCAATCATCTTGGAATAATTAACATCATTATGTTAGTGAATGACTGGAATCAATTTAAGATATTCAGTGGCGAGATGGCAAATTGACAGGCCGGAGTTTGCCCGGTGCCTTTTAAGATGATAGGTTTATTCCTGTCCCGTTCGCTTTCTCGAATTGGGACGAATATAAAACACCCAGCCGCAAATAGTAGGCTTTTACTGAACCTTGCGGCTGGGAAAATTTTTTATGGCTAGAACACAAACCGCTGAACTTTAACTATTATGTTTTAGTTTTATTTCGCTTTAAGCGATGGAATTGATTGAGAGCAGAAAATAGAGCAGGAAAAAAGATCAAAAATAGCTTGCTTTTTTCAAACCGTTTGCTTATTAATGGGGCAATGAGTAGCATCATTAGGTAAAGGAATTTCTACATGGCGAAAGAAATTATTTTTGTGGTTGAGGAGGCCGCGGAAGGTGGTTATGCAGCGCAGGCGCTAGGATTTTCTATTTTTACT
Source organism: uncultured Cytophagia bacterium (assembly GCA_964571835.1). Classification (GTDB taxonomy): domain Bacteria; phylum Zhuqueibacterota; class Zhuqueibacteria; order Thermofontimicrobiales; family Thermofontimicrobiaceae; genus CAZNDR01. Next base: position 7,474 of record CAZNDR010000162.1, read on the forward strand.
CAGGCAGATAGCATTGATGAATTAAAGCAGATGACCCGTGACGCTGTTGCCTGTCATTTTGATGAAGCTGAAAAACCTCAAATCATCCGACTGCATATAATTCGAGATGAGGCGATTTTAGTATGAAGTTGCCACGCGACTTGAAAGGTGTCGAATTAGCCAAAGCGTTAAAAAAGCTTGGTAATGCTACTACTCGGCAAACAGGTAGCCACCTTCGCTTAATGACACATGAAAAAGGAGAACATCATATCACTATCCCCAAACTTGACTCATTAAAGCTTGGCACGCTTCATGCGATCCTCAAGGACGTTGCTGAACACCTGAAAATGTCCCTTGGCGATCTGATTGACAAATTGTAAGCATTCCGCTGCGTGTAAATTAGCTTAGTACACCATTTCATAATTCCTTATAGGATTAATAAAAGGCGTACGCCTTAATTCCAGTCCGACAGAATAAGCAAAGCAAAATGGATTTAATCCGTAAGGATTTTATTTGTTGAGGATCAACTGACTTTGCACCCTACAAGAATTTTTGAAATGAAGTACTTAGTAGTTTCATTTTCTAATTGATTGTGAATTATCACCACAATTGCGGTGGGAAAAGATCGGGTCGGATATTGTTTTCACCATGCCACCATAATCCCGTCTAGACAACAGCGGGATGGTGCTGGTTCAAGTTAGAAAGAGCAGCACAGTTTATTTTCGTGCCAAACGAGAGGGTATGGGTATGCAGCTTTTCATTTTCCTATTGCTGTTAAATAGTATTTTTGTTCAAGAGAACATTCTCAAAATCGGCGAGTCCGCTCCACCTTTTGCTCTCCAATCTCTTGTCGGCGATTATGTTTATCTGCGCGACTTCTGCGGCGAACTCCGTCCGCCGACTAAAGATAAAAAGCAGTACGTGTTATCATTAGTTTTTTTGCCACCTGGTGCCAACCATGTCTTGCTGAAATAAAAGCGGTCGATTCGACAATAACTAACTTTAAAAATAAAAGCATCAAGCTGCTTCTGATTGATTTGAAAGAAGAAAAGCCAGTGGTGGAAAAATTTTCTCATGAGAATAAGCTACCAGGAACAATTCTTCTGGATAAATATGGTGTTGTGGCAGAGAAATACGGTGTGACGACATTGCCAAGGTTATTTGTGATCGATGGTGAAGGCAAACTAGTTTGGCTGACAAAGGGGTTTCAGAAAGATTTAGCCCAACAGCTCAACTCTGTGTTAGCAGAATTGTTTGGTCGGTAATTGCAAACCTACCATCATCATCAACAGGTTGTCAGAAACAATCATCTTTATCAAATTTAAAGTAATATTTTGTAGCGGTAAATTTATTTGGTCAAATGTACTGACAAATAAATTCGTCACTACCAAGTTTTTGGAAAACTTGCAGATCATGGTGATTGTTTAAACTTGGCCTAGTACCCC
>CAZNDR010000163.1:0-6589 GCA_964571835.1 uncultured Cytophagia bacterium
AAAATAATAACCGCTTTAGCGGTTTCTTTCAGAACTCCATTTTAGAAGTTTAGGTAACAAAATAAATTTAAATTGGAGGAAACATGAAACTACAAAAACTTCTGCTGTCACTTTTTTTGATTTTTTCTTTGTCAGTGATGAGTTTTAACTTGTCAATCTCCCAGGATAACGATGGAAAAAAAGACGAAAAGAAAAAAGATGCCTATCAATTTACCATTGTCAAAGAAGTCGCCCGGACGCCGGTAAAAGATCAAGCTGGCACTAGCACCTGTTGGTGCTTTGCTACCATATCTTTTCTGGAATCCGAATTGCTGAGAATGGGAAAAGAGGAGATAGACCTTTCGGAAATGTACGTCGTTCGCCACACCTATCCTGAAAAAGCTAAACGATTTGTGCGGCTGCACGGCGAGACAAATTTTCCGCATGGCGGTGCCTGCCATGATGTGCTGGATATAATGAAACTTTATGGGCTCGTTCCCGACGTCGTATATCCCGGGCTGAATTACGGGGAGAAAAAACATCAGCATGGCGAACTGGGAAGAATACTAAATGGGATGGTTGACGCTGTGGTGAAAAACCATGGCGAACGGGTGACGCCCAAATGGTTTGAAGCGGTTGACGGCATACTGGATGTGTATCTGGGCGAAGTGCCAGAGTCATTTTCTTATAGAGAAAAAAAATATACCCCACAAACTTTTCTGGCCGATTATTTACAGCTGAACCCGGACGATTATATCGAAATCACGTCCTACTTGCATCATCCGTTTTACCAGCAAATTTATCTCGAATTACCTGACAATTGGACATTTAATGACAAATATTATAACGTGCCGATTGAAGACCTGGCGACCATTATCGACAACTGTCTCAACAACGGTTATTCGGTTGTTTATGGCGGCGATACCAGCAATAAATATTTTTCCAGCAAAACTGGCTACGGTATTGTCCCGCTCAAAGATTGGGAAGACATGAGCGAAGAGGAGCGCAAAAAAGAAATTGAAGAGCCGATCGAAGAGAAAGAGCCGACACAGGAGCTGAGACAAAAATGGTTTGACAATTACACGGCGACCGATGATCATGCTATGCACATTGTAGGCTTGGCAAACGATCAAACAGGCAAGCCGTTTTATCTGACAAAAAATTCCTGGGGAACAGATAGGAAATATGATGGTTACGTGTACTTATCGAAACCGTACCTTTTATTGAATGCTACCGGATTTTTGGTCAATAAAAATGCGCTGCCCAATGATATAAAGAAAAAGCTGGGATTATAAAAAATATTTTTCCTGCAAATGGGCGGGGATTTTATAGAACGCGGATGACGCTGATGACACGGCTTCGTATGGCTTTAAAAAAAATAAATCAGCGTAAATCCGCGCCATCTGCACTATTTGTGATCAATGTAGATTTTGAACCAGGTGGGCTCAGATGGGGTCCATCAAAGCATAGCAGATTGTAAAATTGGTTATCAACAATTCAGGAGCAGCGATGAAAAATTTAAAAAAAGATATTCCGATCATGCAGTTCTTGCTGGTGATCATCTGTTTCCCGTTTGTCTTATTTTCACAGAAAGACGACAAGAAAGCAAATGAACCATCGCCCTATCAGTTTACCATTGATTATGTGGTTCGGCACACGGCAGTAAAAAATCAAGCCAGCACTGGTACCTGCTGGGACTTTGCTACCATTTCGTTTCTGGAATCGGAACTGCTGAGAACGGGCAAAGATACGATCGATCTTTCAGAAATGTACCTCGTCCGCCAAACTTATCCGCACAAAGCGGAAAATTTCCTACGGCTGCACGGCAACGCCACCTTTGCACAGGGCGGGCAGAGTCATGATGTAATCGATCAGATCCGTCGTTATGGCATCGTGCCGGAGGAAATCTATCCGGGCATGAATATTGATGAAAACAAACACAATCATAGTGAGATGTTTGCTATCTTGCAAGCTGTGGTCGAAGGCGCTTCAAAAAGCAGAAAGGTGACGCCTAATTGGAAAGAGGCTTTCTCAGTTGTGCTGAACACCTATTTGGGAGCGCCGCCCATTGATTTTATCTTTAAAGGTAAAAAATACACGCCAGAAAGCTTTGCCGAAAAATATTGCGGCTGGAATTTGTCTGACTTTATGGAGCTGACCTCCTTTTCGCACCATCCATTTTATGAAAAATGCCGGCTGGAAATTCCTGATAACTGGACCTTCAATGACGACTATTTTAATGTCCCGATTGATGATCTGGAAAAGATAATTGATAATGCCATTAAAAATGGCTATTCCGTTGCCTGGGACGGCGATGTTAGCGAACGGGATTTTTCTACCCGCGAGACAGGCTGCGCTATCGTACCGGAAAAAGATTGGGAAGATAAAACCGAAGCCGAACGCAAAGCAAAAATATCTGAGCCAGTCAAAGAGAAAAAAGTCACTCAAGAGATGCGGCAGGCAGCTTTTAATAATTATTTGACCACTGACGACCATCTGATGCACATTGTTGGCTTAGCGCACGATCAGAATGGAACAAAATTCTATTACACCAAAAACTCTGGTGGAGTGGTTGACCGCAAAAATGAAGGTTATGTTTATATGTCGCAAGCCTATGTCCGTTTGAAAACAGTGGCTATTATGGTGAATAAAAATTGTTTGCCCAAAAAAATAGCTAAGAAGATGGAAATAAGATAGCAATTTGCAGATTTACCCTTACAATCAAAACTCGTTAGCTCTTTGTTTCAGTCACATCAAGCAACTAAAAACGGAGATATGCTATGCAATCGTCACATTCAACAGATCTAGAAATCCTATCTTTCTCCAACCAATCCAAAACCGATAAAAAACTGCTCAAAGAATTTGTCAACTTTCATTGGAAGCATTATCAAAATGATCCTCAATATATTCCATTGCTCAATTATGAGTATCTCGGTTTTAAGTTGATCGGAATTACCGGTTTTTTTGAACCGAAAAACTTATTTTTCAAACATGCGGAAATGGAATTTTTCCTGGCGCTAAAAGATGGAGCGATTGTTGGCCGCTGCAACGCGTTTATCAATCACAACCATAACGAACACTGGCACGATAGGGTAGGCTTTTTTGGTCAATTTGAGACCATTGAAGATGCCGAAATTGCCAAGGCTCTGTTAGCGGCAGCGGAGGACTGGTTAAAAGCGAAGGGAATGAACACGATCCGCGGCCCACAAAATTTGCCGGTTAATGAAGCGACACCCGGATTGATGACCAAAGGTTTTGACTCACGCCCGGTGATGTACTATCATTACAATAAACCGTATTATGCGAACTTGGTCGAGTTAGCTGGATTCAAGCCGATCAAACGGGTGCTCTCATGGGAGGTCAATCCGTTCAATCCCATGGAAGAGAAACTGGAGCGCACGGCGCAGTTGGTCATCAAGCGCTATAAAGTAAAAATTGAGACCTGGGGCAAGCGACCGCTGAAAGAGCGCAAACAAGAGATGTTTGAAATTTACAATGACGCTTGGAATGATAACTTTGGTTTTGTTCCCTTCACACAGGAAGAATTTTACAAAATCATCGACGACATGATGCTAATTATGGACAAAGGCTTGTTTATGTTTTTGTACATCGAAAACGAGCCAGCCGCCTTTTTTGGCGCCGTACCTAATGTGACAGAAAAAATGGCGCCACTCAGGTTCTGTAAACGCTGCGAGTTATTGCGCGCGATAAAAATGCTACTGGGCGCACACAGAACCAAAGGTTATCGATTGGGCTATTTAGGTGTGAAGAAAAAGTTCCGCAATTTAGGTTTGCCGGCAGTTATGCTGTGGAAAGAAAAAATCTATTCGCAAGAAAAAGGCTATGAATATTGTGACATGGGTTGGGTTTTAGAGGACAATGAGAAAGTAATCAGCCTCGTGGAGATGATGGGCTCGACTCCGTCTAAGACGTACACGATTTTTGAGAAGATGATTGAATAGGCAAAGGAAAAGCTTCAGGTTAAGGATTAGGTTGAGATTAAGAACAGAGGTGGGTTTGTCATGCATTGCTGCAAGCTTAAAATCACATGCCTCTCATTTCTCGGATTAGAAAAAGCATGCTATCAGTAGCAGCACCGTTTTAATTAGAATCAGCGACGGTACTGCTACTGCTGCTTAAAAGCCATCTCACCTGAAGCATAAACCGTGATCACAAGGCTATTCGCTCTAATCGCCACAGCGGTCTAAATAGTTCTCGGCTAATTTTAGACAGGAATGCGCAGTATAAAAAAATCCCTTGTTAAAATTATCTCTGGCGAATGTGAGCATCGCTTGTGCTCGCTCAAGATACGAATTATCAGCAGTATGATTGGCAAATTTTGCTTTTTGGATGCTAATTAAATTTTTCTCGACCACATCCATATAATGTCTGACCGTTTCGGCCGTTATTTTACTGATATCATTAAATTGATTTAATTCATCTACAGATTTTATTTTTCCCTTTTCCATCCCCCCACCTCACTTTCCATTAAAAAGATGAATTCAATTTTCCTTTTTGTTATGAAGCCAAAATAGCATTTTTAATTAAATTGAATGTGCTTGACGTCAAAAAGCGACTATTTCCTATTGAATTCCCAACTAATTATTGGCATTGACATTTCACTGGGCTCGTTTTGTCAGCCGATGGATCCGATTCACCAATTCCATTGCCTCTTGCGCTTTATTTAGTGCAATACCAAAATTTTTATCGTCGACGGCCTGGTGAGCTTCAGATTGTAATAACTTGACCCGGCTCAATAAATCGAATAGTTGTTGCTCCGGTGGGCTCTGTTCAAATTGTCGATCGATATTATCCACTAATTCATCAAGCTGGGCCAACTTATCGTAAACCCGAAAAACCGACATTTCAGCTTTGCCCAAGGCTACATCCAATGCCCGATTCAACAAGCGTGTCGCTTTACGATAAAAATCCAGAGCTACTCCGACATCTCCACTTTGTCCAGCCTGTTCGGCTTTGCGCACTTGATTGAGCGCTGACTGTCTGAATCGTCGCACTGCATTATTGTTGCTGGAGGTGAGAATTTCTTTATTCATTTCGAAAAATTGATTAAAGCGATACGCTTCATTTTCCAGCTCCCGGACATCATCATGATTGACACTGTCTGCTAAATTGATGGCATTTGTCAGTTGTTGATAAGCCAGATTGTAAAGTTGAACCGATTTTTCGAAATTATCCTCCAGATACGCCTGGTAGGCTAAATCTCGATTGGACAAGCCGTTTTGCAAAGCCTGTGCGGCCTGAGCATTTTCACTTTTGCTGATCAGCTCTTCAGCCTGGCCAGCTAATTCATCCAATTTTGCTTTGCGTTTTTTAGCAGGCTCTTTTAAGGATATTTTTAGCGCTTGATTAATTAATTGGTTTGACTCATTGATCAACCGATTGGTGAGAAACGGCCGTCTGGCTAATAGCTGTCGCTGTGCTTGGCGCATTTTTACTGTTGCCTCATCAAGTAGCTTTTGCACCAACGGATCCTTCTGCTCGGCGTGCATGTCCAGTGCAAAATGAAGCTTCTTTCGTGCCTCGTCAAATTTTTCTTTCAAAAAAGGAGCTTCTTGAGCTATTAATACTGAAGTCCAGATAAAAATAAACGAAAGCAGAGGCAAAATTATTTTTGGCTTTAGGCTCATCGACAAAAATCCATTTCGGCTTGATGATTGGTAGCTGGCAATGATTTCAAAAATTGTGCCTATTTTTTGTTACTGAACTGATTTCATTTAAATCAAAAATAAATAAATGACAAAGCGATTGAGCAAATTCGCCGTTCAGTCTGACATTTTCTATCGATCACTTTTGCTGTACGATCCAGGACGATTTGCTGTACTATATCGGCCAGAAATTATCGTCATTTTTTTATCTTAATCGATCGCCGCTTCATATTTCAACTTGTGACATAAATTTCTCCGTCACCGAAGCTGGTAATTTCACCGATAATAGCTGCGTCGTTTACTCCGTGATTTATTAATAACTCGAGCAGTTCCTGCTTTTGCTGATTGGAAACTGCAATAATCAGTCCCCCCGAAGTTTGCGCATCGCACAATAAAATTTTATCGGTCTCCGAAATAGTGCTTTCCCAATGAACGAACGGTTTGACAAATTCGATATTTGCCAAAGTACCGCCGGGCGCGATGCCGGCTGCAGCTAATTCTCTGGCTTGATCAATAAACGGAATTTGGGCAAGATAAAGTTGTGCCAAAACTTTGCTGCCTTTTGTCATCTCTTTCAGATGTCCCAGCAGGCCAAAGCCAGTAACGTCGGTGCAGGCATGAACCTCAAATTGTGCCATGACCTCAGCGGCAGTTTTGTTCAGTTGACTCATAACGCTAATGGCTTTTTCTTTGGTAGCTGAATCCACCAAACCGCGTTTGATGCCAGTGGTGATCAATCCCAAACCGAGTGGTTTTGTCAAAATCAGTGCATCGCCGGGACGGGCAGCACTATTGGTCAACACTTTTTGGGGATTGATCAGTCCGGTTACAGTTAGACCAAATTTGGGTTCAGTATCTTCAACCGTATGGCCGCCGATAATGGGAATGCCAGCTTCCCTGGCTTTGTCTGCCGCACCCAATAAAATTTCCTCGAGCACAGATAG
>CAZNDR010000163.1:6599-8871 GCA_964571835.1 uncultured Cytophagia bacterium
ATTCAAAGCGAACAGCGGCTTGCCACCCATAGCATACATATCACTCAAAGAGTTAGCAGCGGAAATCGCGCCAAAAAAATAGGGCTCATCAACAATGGGAGTGAAAAAATCAACAGTTTGCACGATGGCTTCATTTTCATTCAATCGATAAACTGCCGCATCATCGGAGGTGTCATTGCCAACCAAAACATTGCCATTGGAAATGCGTGGCATAGCTGCTAAAATTTTTTCCAAATTTTGCGGTCGTAATTTGCAGGCACAGCCCAGTCCATGTGTGAAATGGGTGAGCTTAATTTCTTTTCCAGTTTCTGCCACCGGTTCTACCATAATTTTGTCAGGCTTTAGTCGCCCCACCGCCGCAGTGATAGAGGCGATGGCTTGTTGGATTTGCTGTTCATCATTTTTTCTGCCGGTAGAAAAACGGATAGTGCCCAATGAGTTTTCCAGCGGCACTTTCATCGCTACCAAAACTGCCGAGGGTTCTGCCACATCGGTATGGCATGCCGCGCCAGGCGAAGCAGCGATGTCGGTTAGTTCATCAAGCAGGGTGTTGGCGTCGATGCCGGGGAAAGAAATGCTCAACGTATTGGGAAGCCTCTGTTCGGGGTGACCGTTCAACACGATGTCGGGCAGGGCATTTTTTAAGCCATTCCAGAGCAGGTCTCTCAGCTTCAGTGAATGCTGGTAATTTTTTTCGAAATCGCGTTGGGCGATTTCACAGGCTTTGCCCAGTCCAACAATTTCCAGTACATTTTCCGTACCCGCACGCCGACCGGCCTCGTGATTGGCGCCTAAAATGAAGGGTTGAATTTTAATGCCGTTGCGGATAAACAGAGCGCCAATTCCTTTGGGCGCATATAATTTGTGGCCTGCCACCGAGAGCAAATCCACGCCAAGTTCAGCAACCTTGGTCGGAATCTTGCCCACTGATTGAGCGGCGTCGCTGTGAAAAAGTATATTATGTTTTTTAGCCAATTGAGCAATTTCCTGGATGGGTTGAATCGTGCCCACTTCGTTGTTGGCGTGCATGATAGTGATCAAAATCGTTTCCGATCGGATGGCAGCTTCCAGTTCTTTTACATCCACCATCCCAAATTGGTCCACAGAAATGAAGGTGATTTCAAAACCATGTTTTGCCAGATACTGGCAAACGTTAGTGACTGCGGGATGCTCAATTTGCGAAGTGATGAGGTGATGACCTTTCTCGCGATATGTTTCAGCCACGCTGCGGATGGCGTAATTATTGGATTCGGTTCCTCCGCTAGTGAAAATAATTTCGTTCGCCGAGCAGCCGAGCAAATCGGCTACTTGTTGACGCGCTTTTAAAATAGCCTTTTTTGTTTGTACGCCATAATAGTGCGAGCTCGATGGATTGCCGAAATTTTCCTTCAAAAAAGGCATCATGGCGTCGGCAACTTCATCGATAATGGGCGTGGTGGCATTAAAATCCAGATAAATTGGCAGCATGGGATTTCCTTAATTTGCAGTCTGTTTTATTTTAGCACAAACTAAATTTCATGCCTTGAGCTAAACAATGACTTTTTATGAGCGACAAATATTACTTCTTAATCTCAACCTTAAGCTACTCAGGTGACAAATTGGTTTTTTATGGAAGTTTTTTTCCACTCTTGATGTCCCTAAACTTTCGGTTTCAATATATTTAATAAATTTCAAAATGTCAAGGGAAGAATGTTCTTCAGGAGAGGAGCTCATCAAGCAAAAGCTTCTCAATCACGGATGGTAAGTATTGATTATGAAACTAACGGGGGGACTATTTCCGAACAACCGCTGATTCGGATGAAAGATGATTTGCGGCAGGAAGCGCACCCCAGGGGCACGAAGCATTTATCAGCAGTATTTAATGAGGGCAAGCAGCTCCATGACGAGGTTAGCTATTTGGTTTCACCAAAAGGTGAGTGGATGGCTTTTTAAATCCATTGAATATTTCTTGTTGATTCTGGACTCAGAAATTGCAGCCGCGAAGAGTGAACTGATGGGCATGGAAACATTCTGAATTCGGCTACGATTATATGATTTCACTCTCGCCATTTTCGTTCTCCCTTCTGTCTATGTCCCAATTGGATGTATCCAGATCCACGCCTAACGATTTTTTCAGGTGCGCGAGCGTCAGTGAAAGCCGGCACACCAAACGATTTTTCAACATAAAAATTCTCTCAAAACGCATCGCTGCTCGCGTCTTCTGCAAAAAAATGTTAGCTGCCGCTTTTTGCGAGGTCAAAAGCTAAATATAATATAGATGCTGCTATAATTC
>CAZNDR010000164.1:0-8835 GCA_964571835.1 uncultured Cytophagia bacterium
ATTTAATAGTATGAGTATGAGTCTAAGTCTTAATTTCATAATCACACCTTTTTTAACTAACAAAAATTATCCCCTTTCTTTGTACTGATGAACCATAAACGCTAATAATTGGCTTGCTTTATCAAAATCTGAACAGCAAAAGTTGTTATGTATTTGTGCCAAAAAAAATTGCAGAAAGCATGGAAAAAATCAAGATGAAAGACGCAAGGCGCATTTTCCGCCCTGTCCACTCTTATAGCTGTCTTAAATAACGATAAGCTCGAGAAACGTATTCACTGGAGGCGAAAGCATCCACCAGCCAATTTAATTCTGTTTGTGCGTGCTGATTGTCGCCAAGCCGCATAAACGCCAGACCAAGCATTATTTGGGCGTCGTCTTTTTTGTCTGCTGCGTCAAATGCCGCCACTTTGTTGAACTCGACAATCGCCTGGTAATAATTGCCCAGCGCAAAATAGCATTCGCCAATCCAATATTGGCAATTATCTGCCAACGGGTGATTCCGATCGAACATCAAGAGCTGATAAAACTTGCTCGCTGCTTGTTTATAACGATGGTCGTTAAATAGTCGTTGTCCTTCTTCATAAACAATTTCAAAGTTGCTTATTGGTTCGCCTATAGTTTTGTTCATCAAGCCCTCTTCACCATAGGCAGCATTCGCTGGTTGATAAGCAGTTTGTTTGATAGTGCGGTTATAAGTGCTCGGTTTTGATGAGACTGCTTGAAGTTCTGCTAATTGTAGATCAGACGATTGGAGTTCAGATTGCAGCTTTTGATATTCTTTTGTCTTAGCAGCCAACTTTTGCTCTAATGAACTCACTTCATCTCTTAAAGCAGCCAGCGATTGATTGTTATCATCCGACAAATCAGTAGTTGGTCGCTTTTCCCTTACAGCTTGCTCTTTCAGTGTCAGCTCTTTAGGTTGATCTAAAGGCGGATGTTCAGTGTATTTCGCAGTCTCATCACTGGCTAATAGTTTGAGCAGTTCATCCGTACTCTCTTCCTGGCTTTGCTCCGGTGTTGACGGTGCCAGGTCTCTATCTGCTTCGCTTAGCAGTGTCGAAAGGGCATTGTCATTCTGAGTAGATTCTGTTTTTGTTCCTTCGGAGAATAGGTCACTTTCATTGCCCAGATTCATTTCACTGCCGGCTTCGTCCAACAGACTTAATAGGTTTTGATCTGCTAAATTAGCCTCTCCCCTCCCTGAAAGCGTCGATTTATCGGTATTAACTCGCGGCGCCCGGCTCACACATAGCATGAATAATCCGATGCTTACTATGATGAGCGAAAAAATGGAGGAACGAATAAGTTTTTTTGTGTTGTCCATTTTTTAACTCCTCCTGAATACTTCAACCTATACTATTAGTTAATTTAATTTTCTTGGCAATCAAACTCAACAAGCCCAGCCGACTGGTCACAAGCTGCAAATATTGCTCCATAATTTTGCTGGCCTTTTGTTCTTGCCCGCTCGCGGATTCTATTTTGCTAATTAGTTAATTTTCTGGTAACTAATTGCTTACCATTTTCCAGCCAACATGCTGCCTGAAATCTTGACAAATTTCTGACAAATAATTGTCTCATTTTGGACTCATGTCCGCTTTTGTGCAGCCTCAATTAATTCACGAGCGCTAGTTAAATGCGCTTCAGAAATTATCTCTCCGCCCAACAACTTGGCAATTTCCACCACTTTTTCCTCATCGTTTAATTTTCGTACCAAGGTTTTAGTCGAGGTTTGTTCACTAACTTTTTCCACCAAAAAATGATGGTCAGCAATGCTGGCAATTTGTGGCAAATGAGTAATACATATTATTTGATGCGTTTTCGCTAATCGCTTCAAACTGAGGCCCACAGCCTGAGCGATTCTGCCGGAAATGCCATTGTCTATTTCATCAAAAATCAACACTGGAATTTTATCTGCTTTTGCCAGCGACGATTTTAGTGCTAACATGATGCGAGAAATTTCTCCGCCGGAAGCCACCCGCACCAATGGCTTAAGATCCTCGCCAGGATTGGCAGCCATATAAAACTCGACAAAATCAATGCCCAGATTGGTTGTTTTATAATGCAAACCATCGACTTCTACTATTCCTTTTTCGAATTGATTCTGTTCAATTTTCACAGAAAATTTTGCTTTGTGCATCCCCAATTCCTGAAGATGCTCCTGCACCAGCTTTTCCAGATCACGAGCGGCTGCTTGTCGTTGCTGGGAAAGCTGAACACATAATTGGCTCAGCGTTTTCGCCTGCGCCTCAATTTCGTTTTGTTTCTCCGTCAGGCTGCTATCGAGATTGTGCATCAACTGCAATTCATGGTCGATTTCGTTCCGATAGGTAATGATCTCATCAATGGTTCTGTTATATTTCCTTTTTAGAAAGGAAAACTGCCCCAGCCGTTCACGAATTGATGCCAGCCGCTCTGGATTAACCTCAATTTTCTGAGCATAGCTTGACAAATATTTGGCAATTTCTTGAATGGTCACCTGAGTCGCTTCGCAGTCTTTTTTAATGGCAGCTAATTTTGAATCGATTTCAGAAAGTTCTTCAAGCTGCTTTAAACTACTGGTAAGCGTGTCGTAAACGGAATTTTCGCTATCATATAAACTGTCGACAATTTCTGAAGTGAGACCAAAAATCTTCGCACTATTGCCCAGTATTCTTTCTTCCAGAATTAATTCAGCGTCCTCACCGATCTGGGGATCAATACCTGTTATTTCTTTGATCTGGAATAAGAACAGCTCTTTTTTTTGAGAAAACTCTCGCTCCTGCCGCTTTAATTCCTCCAGCTCATAATTTAGTTGAAGATAGCGTTCAAAATTGTGCTCGACGTCCTTGAGCAATTTGTCATAGCCGCCAAAATCGTCCAGATATTTTATGTGATATTTGACGTTCAACAGCGCCTGATGTTCATGCTGTCCATGAAGATCGACCAATAAATTGCCAATATCCAACAGCACGGCATTTGTCGCTGGCGTGTCATTGACAAACGACCGACTTCGTCCAGCGTCTGACAGTTCTTTTCGCAAAATCAAAGATTGGCTAAAATCCTCAATGTCATTTTGGCTCAATAGTGCTGCGAGCTCTGGGTGAGAGTTAATTTTAAACAGGCATTCCGAGACGGCTTTCGTAGCTCCTTTTCGCAACTGATCGGTGGCTATTTTTTCCCCGATGGCTGAACCCAGAGCATCGATAAGGATCGATTTTCCCGCGCCAGTTTCCCCAGTGATAATATTTAGACCAGGCTCAAATTGGATATCAATATTATCGATAAGAGCAAAATTTTCGACATGAAGGCTTTTTAACATTATTAATAAAATTATCCCTGCTTACCTTAATGAATAACTGCCATTTTCCCAACTAAATTTAAGCCTGTTTCATCATTGTAAATTACATAAATGTAAATTCCGCTGGCGACAAAATTTCCAGCTTCATTTCTGCCATCCCAAGTGGCTTGCGAGCCCAGTATGGCCTCATTAGAAATTTCGTGGATCACATTGCCTTGTTCGGTCATTATTTTTATCGCGACATCATCAGCAAGTTTTGAAAAAAAAAATTGGTTCGAGCCATCAGGAAAAAACGGATTGGGGCCGGCAGTGACTTGCGATAAATCTTCCAGTGGTTTTGAATAGGGCGTCTCCACGCAGGATAGCCCGTTGGTCGTGCCGATGTAGACTTTTCCTGTCTCGTAATCAAAAGCAAAAGAAGTAATATTATCGCTAACCAAAGGTGTGTTATCGGTGGTATAATGAGTCCAGGTGTAGCCATCCGGCGCTAAAATACTGACACCGGCCGATGTGCCGAACCACTTGTTGTTGCGCGCATCGATTTCAACTTCATTTATTGATTTGCTTAAAATGCCGTACTGATCATAAACTACCCCTCCCGACCAATAGTTTAATCCAGACTCCGTACCAATCCAGCAAATATTGTCTAAATCGATGCTGATGTCTTTCACAAAATTTGATTCCAATCCATCAACCGTGGTGAGAGTCCCAGAAAAATCGTCATCGCTTTTATTCATCAAGGTATTATTATAATCAATTACGTTGACGCCGCCATCGCTGGCAATCCAAACCCGATCGTAACTGTCAAAAGCCAAAGCTCTCACTGCGCTGCTGAGTATACCCTCCTGCATGGTAAAATATTGCCACTCTTGCTGCGCGGTAAACACAGCCACCACCCGACTATTTACCGCAGCCAGATTTAATATCCAGACATTATTATAGCGATCAATTTTGATGTCAGTGATAACAATATAGTCAGGCGCACCCACAGCTTCTGATAAATGATTCTCCTGAATTATCGTTGCTAATTTATCATTTTGATCAATAATCGCAATGCCGCCGCCGATTGTTCCTATCCACTTTTTATTTTGTGAGTCAACCGTGATGACTTCAATACGATTGGCCGGCAGACCATCCTGTTTAGTAAATTGAGTCCAGGTAGTTCCATCATAGCGGAACACACCGTCTGCACCGGTGCCGCACCATAACACGCCATTGCTATCCATGGTTAAGCACGAAAAATCATTCCCTGGCGGCCCAGGCGGCGTAAATTCTGCCCACTCCCAGTTTGGAAATCCTAATTTGGCAAATCCGCCAGTATCAGTTCTGCGCTGCCTGCCGATCCATAAATTATTACTAGCGTCGGCAACAAAACATTTCAAAGCCGCCAAATCTGAGCCGATTTTCTGCCAGGTTAGAGTTGGCTTTTTCCATAAATGGACAGCACCAGCCGTTAACGCATACAAGCTGCCATTATTAGAGATCAAATCAAATACCTGCAAATAGCTTAAGCCATTATTAACTGATTGCCATTCCTGGCCTGCCAATACCGCTATCCCCTGGCCGGTCGCAGCAAAAATTGAATCGCAGTGATCGACAATTTTATAAATTATATTGCTGGGCAATCCCTGGGTTATGGTATAATTGGTCCAACTTTCTGGCGCCATCAAATTCGCTAAATCAAAACTTGATTTAGCGATGCCGAATTCGGTTGCCGCCCAAATTTCTTTGCCGTTAAGGGAGACACTCAACACTGGTATTTCTACTGGCAAATAACGACCTAAATTTTTATACGTTTCCTTAACTTCTTGTCGCCTAATATCATAAAGGCTTATTCCGATATCCAATGCAACTAATAACGAGTCACCAACCGCTTTCAAATCATAAATCGCATGACCTGAATAATCCTGCACCAAATCCCACTGGTTCGATTCTGAATCATAAAAATTCAAAAACCCATTAGAAAAACCCACCCAGATCTTTCCGCTCATGTCGACTTCGATTGCCTGAGCATCATTGCTATTTAATCCATTGGTATTATTAAATTGGGAATAAATCCCGGTGGCTATTTCATATTTAAACACACCTCCATTGGTGGCGCACCAAATATTATTGCCCTGAACAAGCAAGTCCCGCACATCACCCTGGTTAGTGAAGGTAGTCCAATCACCCACAGCCGAATAGGCGCCGATATTATAACATAAAATTATTGAAATTAAAAAAAAGCATAATTTTTTCATGATTTGTCCAGCATATTCGTTAAAGATTTTTGAGCAGTTCTGCCATCTCCATAGCGGACAATGCTGCATCCCAGCCCTTGTTTCCAGCTTTGGTTCCGGCTCGTTCGATGGCTTGTTCAAGCGTGTCTGCGGTAATAACGCCATAAATGGTTGGGATTCCAGTCTGCAAATTAACCTGGGCAATACCTTTTGTGACTTCAGCCGAGATGTATTCAAAATGGGGCGTTGCCCCACGGATAACGGCACCTAAACAAACCACAGCCTCGTATTTTTTGCTTTGTGCTAATTTCAGCGCTACTAATGGAATTTCAAACGAGCCTGGTACCCAAACGACACTGATGTCATCTTTTTCCATCTCATGTCGCTGAAAGCAGTCAAGCGCGCCAGCTAATAGTTTCGATGAAATAAATTCATTAAAGCGGCTGACCACAATGGCAAACTTTTTACCTTTGCCGATGATTTTGCCTTCAATTGTTTTAGGCATAGTGCCTCCATTTATTAATTTAAAATGGCTTGTTAATTTTGTAAATCGAGCATCAAATTAAGCTTTTCCAACATCGCTGGGCAAAGATGAGTCTTTAAATAAATCATCAGCCTTCAATTCCGTTTTAGCAAATCCATCTTCTCCCGCTAAAGAATATCGCTTTCTATTTTTACTCAATGGAAACAGGCTAATTTTTCTTTAAAATTAAATGCCCTAATTTATCTCGTTTCGTCTCCAAATATCGGGCATTAATTTCATTGGGACTAATTTCGATGGGGATGCGGTCGACAATTTTTAAACCATATCCCTTTAAACCGACGATCTTTTTTGGATTGTTCGTCAACAATTTAATCTGCTTGATCCCCAGATCGGCCAGAATTTGTGCGCCGATACCATAATCTCTTAAATCTGCCGGGAAACCTAATTCTTCATTTGCTTCCACTGTATCCCGGCCATTATCTTGCAATTGATAAGCTAAAATTTTATTAGCCAAACCGATGCCTCTGCCTTCCTGTCTCATGTACAGCACCACTCCTCGGCCTTCTTTTTCAATAATTTTTAAAGCATAATGCAATTGCTCTTGACAGTCGCAACGCAGTGATCCCAAAATATCGCCGGTGAGGCATTGAGAATGGACCCGCACAATGACTGGCTCTTCAGTGTTCACGTCACCTTTTACTACTGCTAAATGGTGATGCTCATCTACCGAGCTTTCATATAAATATAATTGGAATTGACCAAATTTGGTCGGAAAATTGATTAATGCCTTGCGTTCAACTAATTTTTCGGTCAGTCGACGGTATTCGATCAAATCACGAATGGTAATAATTTTTAAATTATGCTTTTTTGCTAATTTTTGTAATGACGGCACCCGAGCCATGGTCCCATCATTATCTAAAATTTCGCAAAGGACACCGGCTGGATAAAGTCCGGCCAGTTTAGCCAAATCGACCACCGCTTCAGTATGACCGGCGCGACTTAGTACGCCGCCTTTTTCTGCTTTTAAGGGAAAAATATGCCCCGGCCGCGCCAAATCATTGGGTTTGGTCTGCGGATCGACTAAAGCCTTAATGGTTACTGCTCGATCAAAGGCTGAAATGCCTGTAGTGGTATTTTTTATGGCATCAACAGACACTGTAAACTGGGTCCCATGGTGAGCTGTATTCTTCTGCACCATGGAGAAAAGCTCTAACTCATCCAGTCGATTTTCCATCATCGGCACGCAAATCAAGCCTCTACCATATTGCGCCATAAAATTAATACTTTCGGGAGTAGCCTTGGTTGCTGCCATGATAAAATCGCCTTCATTCTCCCGATCTTCATCATCAACTACTATCAGAATTTTGCCGCTCTTAAAATCTTCGACAGCATCAGGTATCGTATTAAATTTATTCATTCAATATTGATCAGCCTATTCATATATACATTTTACAGTAATTAATCACAAGGCAAAATGAAAAATAGAGCTCTGTCTATTTAATTCACCTCCCCGCTACTCCCTTCAAAGAGAGGACATACTAAGAAATCCCTTTTTAAAGGACATTGCTCAAAGAGTAGGTTTCAGGAGATGTAAAGACTTTTTGGTGCCCTATGATTTATTACGTTTATATTATGCCACATTTATTGAAATGTTTTTATAAAAGTTAAAATCCTTGTTGCTTCAGCCATTCGATTGTGATTTCTTTTTTACTGGCCGGCAGAAAAAATTGTTCAATATATTTGGCAAAAAAATCCACTTCAATATTTACGTTGTCCCCTTCTTTTTTAAATTGAAAAGTGGTTGCAAAAAGCGTGTGAGGAATAATTGCCATTTTTAAATGGCTATCTTTTTTCTCGGCAATGGTCAAGCTCACTCCCTCAATGGCAATTGAGCCTTTGGCAATAGTATAATTTTGTAGCATTTCTGGAATCTGAATTTCTATTTCACCACCGGCTAAATCGGCTTTGAATTTTTCAATTGTGCCGATGCCATCAACATGACCTTGTACGAGGTGACCGCTAAGCCGGTCGCTGAGCCGCATCGCCCGCTCTAAATTAACCGCATCATTTTTTTGCGCAATATTTAAAGTCGTTTTAGCTAACGTCTCGGCTACGACATCGGCAGAAAAATTATCCTTAGCAATTTCTACAACTGTCAAACAAACTCCATTGACTGCAACGCTTTGTCCAACACGTAGATCATCCAATATTTTTCGAGCCGCCACACGAAAGCGCTTTCTTGCACCTTGCCGGTTGATTTCTATGATTGAGCCCATCTCTTCAATAATTCCTGTGAACATGTGCTATTCCTGCCGGCTTTTTCTATTTGACTGCTGGCTGAAAAACTGCCGATAAAAGCTAAAGCTCGCCATCAATTAATAAATCCGCACCTACTTTTTTTATCTGCATATTTTTTAAGTTCAAACTTTGATCAACCGAACGAATTCCCAAATCGCCGATCGCCTCTTTTCCGGCGCCCAAAATTTTTGGCGCCACAGCCAGAACGAAACGGTCTACCATTTTCGCCTTCAAGAAGGCAGTGATGACTTTAGCGCCACCTTCAACCATTACTGCACTCATTTTTTCCTGAGCGACTCTTTTCAATAATGTCGGCAAACAAATATGACCATCTTCATCTTCCTCTACTGTCCAGACATGGGCACCGCGGTTCTTAATTTTTTCCATCTGTGGCGAAGTTTTTTCCACCGTAGCAATAATTGTTTTTTGGACAAAATTGTCATTGAGCACGTGTGATTTCAGAGGTATTTTCAAATGACTATCTAAAACAATTCGCACTGGACTGCCGCCTTTGACCAGCCGCACAGTAAGTTGGGGATCATCTGCTAATACCGTTC
>CAZNDR010000165.1:0-8834 GCA_964571835.1 uncultured Cytophagia bacterium
ATTTTAGGAGAAATTACGATGAAAAAGATGCTTATAATATTCGTCTTAGTATCGGTCGTTTTTGGATTATATTCCGAAGAAAATTTGCTCTGGTGCAAAAAACTCCTCTTCAACGAGCCGACAAAATATGTCATTCAAAGAGGTGACTATTTCAGTAAGCTTTCTCAAAGGTATTATGGGACGACTAGTTACTGGCGAGAATTGGCTTTGATTAACCGGGCACCGAATAAAAATATGGTATTCCCAGGCGAAGAGATCATTCTCCCCAGTTTGGAAGCTATTCAAAAAATAAGAAATTCTCGCAGCTTGACTGATGTCAATAAGGTAGTCAAGGATCAAAACGACTGGATTGCCAAGTACGGGAATATCACAACGCCAATAACATTTGACCAAACGCAATCTCAGCAGTTCGAAAAAGCAGTTTCGGCCCCGACCGCACAGCAACAACCTGCAGCAAAAGAAACGTCAATGCCAAGCGCTTTTACTTTCGACACTAAACCATTGCTGGATGAAAAGCTGGAAAAATCGTCAGTGCTGCCGGTGCTACTTACCATACTGGCCATAGCACTTATTGTCGGATTAATGGTGCTTTACCTGCATCGCCGAAAAATGAAATACGAATTGGAAGCATTTGAACCATTGGAAAAAGAAGCTGATGCTGATACGGAAAATGGCGAAGCTGTTTATTCAGATCCGTTTTTGAAAAATAAAAGGGACCGAGAGCGGGAACCAGTGCTTGCCAATTAATAGCTGAAAATTCTGGCCAATTGCTTTCATAATCCTCAAAATAACTCCCCTGAAGCCAGCGTTGGTCGCGACACAGTTTTTGCCAAGACAGGACGCTGGCTTTTTATATGTGAAAAAAAATGATGGTGAGATTGATTGATAAATCCTTTGAGTGTTTTGTAACTCGTCTGTTTTGCCAATAAGGTAGCATTCGCATAAGGTGGACATACGTCACCCTTTCCCGGTTTCTCGGGACTCAAGCTGACAGTGCAGTAGTGTTATGCTGAGCAGAGCTAAAGCTTTGATGTGACATGTTCAATTTTGACCATGCCTCTGATCATAACGGAGTTCCGCTGATCAACCTTCTGGATTATACAAATTGATCTATGGCTATTTTAACGCATCGCGTTGTTTGTTCCAACTCACCCAATCATCTTCAGCGTCTGCCTGCTTATTAATTTCAGTTTTATGATATTTGCCATCAGCTCGTACTTCAATTTGTTGCCCGGCAATGATTCTAACCCAGTCTTCCAGCGAGACTTCAAAGGGGCCAGGTATTTGTGTTGGGCCTGGCACTTGAATTGGCTGGCGAATAATCGGTTGTGGCGTTTGTTGTTGTTGATTGGTTTCATCGTCAGCCAAAGAAAGTGGTCCGACATCCACTTCGCCAGCGTAAACCAGCACTTTAGTTGACGAATCGGTATCGATGCGGTAGATAGTTCCTCGTACTGAACACACCGCGGTTGGCGTACGAATTTGGAAGCGGCTTTGATCGTTAGCCAGCAGCCCTTTGATGCTTGCCCACAATCGCCCCGAATTCAAAACCGATGAGCTTCGCCGAGTAGCGGTAGCGGGTCGCAGGATAAAATCAGCATTTTCGCCAACCCGAATAGTGCCTTTTTCTGCCAACTTGATTTCACAGCGGGATTCGCTTTTGGTTTTAAAACGATCGCCATGGTAAACTGGTGAGTACAAGCTTGCGCTGAGCCAATTCCGGTAGCCCGGATGAATCACTTGAATATTGTTTTTATTCCCCAAAATAAAATTGACTTTTCCGATCGATTGAAGCTGCGCTGGTGCAAATCCCTTAAAAACGGAAAATGTCAGCAGAATAGTTGCGAACAGCGCCAGCGGTTTTGTTTTATTCATGCTGCCTCCACAGCTGAGAATTAATTTTGTGATGGTCTGGTTGTGTCTGTTTTTCCAATTGTTTTTACCAGATCGCCAATGGTCGCCGGTTCGCCAAGCAATAGCCGTGCCCTGGTCACTTTATCGCCAATAAAACCAGTAACCTCAATTCTGGCTTTGGGCCGATTGAGCTGGTTTGGCAAATCTGAAACCAGACCTTCATCATTCACCTGTTCTGGCTTAGCAAAAATATTCAACACCTGTCCGACCGTTAATCCTGAACTAATTCCCGGTTTGAAATAAACCAAGGAATCGGCTGTCACCTGAACAACTTTGCCGCTCCAGTTGACGCTATCGGCATTTTTTACAATTTCGGCCGCTATCTGATAAACCGCTTTTCGGCAGGCTGCACCGACCACGGTTTGATCGAAAGCGAAGGTATTCTTGACATCGTAATCTTTAGTCTCCAGATCGAAACCAGGCTTTAGTTCCTTAGCAAAAAAATCATTGGCTGATAAAATTTCTCCCGTGCTTGTCGATATTAATTGATAGGAAATATGGGCGTAGCCGACTACGGCTTTCAGGGAAAGATTCCACTTGTCTTTTTTATTATCAAATTTATGGGAGCCGGTTTCTTGCTTTGCTTCTAAAATTTTGCCCACGACAATTGATTCAACGCCCAGAAGTTGCCCCACCTGAGCAGCAGATTGCTCAGCGATGAGCCCAGTTTGTCCTAATGCCTGCTCCTGCATGATCCGTTCGATTTGTGAACGCTCCACCAGCGTAAATCGCTGGGATCGCGATAGCTGACTGATTAGCATATCCGAAATAGCGCTGCCAATTTTGGGATTACTCAATGACGAACGATTTTCAAAATCGAAAACCGCAAGCCGCTTTTTTAATCCTCGATACGGCGGATAGACTTGATTTTCATTTGTGCTATCTCGATCCATCTGTGATATTCGGGGAATAAAAGCACAATTGACATTTAGGATGAGTAGAAGCACGAATGAATATTTTAGCTGGCGAAACATAAGCGTAAGATAGGCTATTTCATTCTTACAAAATTTCCACCGGTGAAGCCAGCCCCCTCGACAACGCTACAAATCGAGGCTTTGCCTTGACCGACATTATTATTGGTCACTTTTATTTTACCTATTTTTGTGTCAACTGAGCCGAGCGAGAGACCAGTATCAGGATCAATCAAATCTTCACCTTTTGAATAAACAAAAAATTCATCGCCATTTTGAATACCAGCTTCGGCGCCGGAATTGATGTAGATTTGGCTGCCGACAACTTTTATTATTTTAGCCTGCCAGGGCATGGAGGCAGTTTTATCATCCAGTATTTTGATGATACTTACAACCGCCTCGCGTGCCGCTTTGCCAACTATCGATTCATCGAAATCGTTTTGATTATCAAAATCGAATTTGGGCGTACCCAGCGCCAGTCCTTTTTTTGATTTTTCCTTGCGGATGTTTTCGGCGGTCAAAATTTCACCGGTATTGACATTGATCAAACGAATATCGATACCAACAGTCGCCGACTGGCTGGAAACACCAACAGTCACATTTTTAATTCTGCCGCCAGTTTCGCCTTTGGCGTGACCAAATTCGGTGACCGCGCCTACTACAGCTATTTCCACCCCAAGCATTTGCCCGGCTTTGGCTGCGCTTTCCTGAGTAACGATGCCGCTCATTCCCAACTGTTGCTCTTTGAGCAACTGCTCCATAGCTTGTCGTTCCAGCACTTTATATTTTCCGCTTTTCACCAATTCAGTCGTCAGCATATCTGCCATGCCTCGACCAACTGATTGTCCGCCCCACCAATGATATTGATGATCAGTTTTATCTTCAAACTCGAAGACTGCTATTCGCTTTTTTATTCTTGTTACATCCTGAGCCCAGCTGATAGTTTGACTTATCATTAACAGCGATAGTATCGCGACCAAGAAAAAGTAATATAGCCGTTTCATCATAACTCCTTCGTATTTAATTTTGAACGTTATTTTTCACTTAACTGCAGCGTAACTTTATTCATGGTTAACCCCATGATCTTTACTGAAAACTTATCCAGGTCTTTCTTTTCCAGTTCTCTTGCCAATTGGTTGGCATTGCCGGTTAATTTAACATCGAGCTCAGCCATGCTTCCGGCGATATTGCGATTATAAATTTCTTTGACACCCCGGATAAGATATTTGACCGTATTTTTAAAATCATTAACCTGGGTGAAAGAGTTAACGCCATGGACCACCAATTTCACGGTCGTCGCTTGATAAAATTCATCTTTCCATTTCTGGGTAATTTTGCTGATTAGTTCATCGGCAAGTTTTACCGTCGCCTTTTTGATAGCCTCGGTGCCTCCGGTAACTTCATCAATGTGAGGATAAGCGGCATGTTGAGTACCAGTTGCAATAATTGTAGCGACATCAGCTTTGATCACTCGCGCCGTAATATTTGCCTGACATGATTTCATCCCACCTAGATTAAAACCGCTGGCGACATTAGCTATCGTTTTTCCGGTGACCACGACCTCGGCGCCAAGTTTTTTGGCGATAGCGGCTGCCATTTGTGTGTTGCCTTGCAACACGGCAATCGCTTGATCCTGTTCTAAATTCTGACGCACTGTCGCCGGATCGACACACTCAAATCCATTCTCGATGAATTTATTCAGAAGAGCAGTTTCGGTAATATTGATGTCAACGGATAGATAATGATAGCGGTCATAGGATTCGCCTATGTTTTGTTCATCGATCATGAACATCACGCGAGGATTGCCCATCTTATTGAGCAGATTTTGCAGACCATCCCAATCATTCTTAAGATTTGCCAGTTCGACTTCGGCTTGAAGGGTCACTTCATAGGTTTCCGCGTCAACCCGGCCTTCATTGGCAACTTGGTAATGGCGGACATAGCCATCGGACCAACTTAGTATATTATCTTCAACCAGCACGCTATTTTGCACTAAAGTCGAAGATTGAACGAAAGTCCCCAACGTTTGTTCGACTGCTTTGCGCAAGGCGTCATCAATAGCCTGATCTCGAGCCAGCCCAATATCATTGCTGGATATTCCGGCAACTCCTTTACTCATTACTGTTTGGGTCGCTGGTTGACTCAGCAAGGGCAGAGCAAGAAAAATGGTCAGTATCAATGCAAAAGAGACTGAACTAATAAATTTTAGTTTGCTCAAAGTTAGTACCTCCCATTATTTTTTATTGTGAAAATAATTTATAAAAAAACGGGCACATTGACCCGTTTTTTCAATCAGCAAATAGTCCGAAATTTTAAAATAGAAACAGGGCCTTAGCTCCCTTTATCTTTTTCATCTTTGTCGTAGCAAATTAAAAATACGATTTAAAACAATAAAGACCGGTGATCGAGCACCGGTCTTTGTGGTTTGATGTCCTAAAAGGTGATTCTCAAGGCATTCTGAAAATCTCTGATTGCTAATAGCGCATCAGCGCCAGACATATTTTTATTTAGCTCAAAAGCACCGGTTATTTTATCTGCCGACATGATGCCACGATCGACCATCAAGGCCATGGCATTATAGGCAAAATGCGAGCCTGGCACATCGGGGAAGCGCGAATTTTCTCCAATATATTTGGTGGCTAAACTTTCATCTCCAGTAACCATAATCATGATGCCTTGCATTACCTGGGCGTAATTGGCTCGGGTGATATAATCATCAGGACGGAAAGTATGATCCGGGTAAGGTTCTAAACCGGGCACTTGTGCTTTGATAATGTCCTTGATCCAATTGACAGCCCAATGTCCACTGATATCTGTAGCGGCTTCCATTTGTGTCACTTTGGTGGCTTCCATTTTGGTTGGATCGTCCGGGGCACGGAAGCCAGTATCATAAACCGGGGCGCGCTTTTTTTCAATCAGCGTCATTAATTTTAGCTCTTCCATGAGCAGTACGGCTAAATCCGCGCGGTCGATCTTGGAGATGAGAGCAATTTTCGCACCCACTTTGGTGCCCGGCTTGGCGCGTTCAATTTTTTGCACTAATTCCCATTCGCTGTTCGCTTCAGCCGAATAAGGACCTTTGAGTTCAACAACCTTGGAGAAGGCAATCACTGCTTTGTTGAACTGAAAGCCTTCTTTATAGGTGATGCCGAGAAAATACCAGGCTTTGCTACTGTTAGGGCTAATTTTAATGGCCCTTTCAAACTCTTTGGCAGCCTTTTCTACCCAATCATCACCCTTGCGTTCCATGGTAATAACGCGTCCTTTGATAATCCGGCAATCTACTGACTGGTCATTTTTATCGATGCCTTCAGCAGCAAGTTCATAAGCCTTTTTGAAATCGCCATTTTTGGCAAACACTAACGCCATGCCGGAATAGGCTTCAGCATAATTGGGATTAAGCGCCTTAGCTCGCTGAAATTCAGCTAAGGCAGTCGTTAAATTTTCTCGCTCAAATTCTACCATGCCGCGATTGAAGTGGTTGTCCGGCGTATCCAAAACTGATTCTTCTTTTATCGCTTTGGTCCCGCAGCCCATGAAACTGATGATTAGAGCTAAAGCAAGCAACATCCCCATCAATCGAAAAATATTTTTATTCATTTCTTTGCTCCTTTTAGGTCAATTTTTATTTTAAAAAAGAGGCAGTGAATTTTTTAATAATTAACTAACAACTCTCTTTTTGAAGCTATGCCTAAATCCAATTTAGTGGTGCATATTTCAATAAAGTTGATTTGTGCCATCTGACCGCAATGTGCACTGAGCTTATTGGGCGTCCAGTTTAAGTCTGATTCATGGTTCAACCTTATTAAAAAAGAAAAGCTTAAAAAAATAAAAAAATTAATTTACAATAAACATGACCTTGCATTTATCCAGAAAATTCTGATTAGTTGCTGCTTGATGAATCAGCGCCGCATCAGCAGAGGAAATAACTACATCGGTTTTGTTTTGTCCCGAAGCGCGTACGGCATTGACCACGAGCGGATTATTGGTAACCCGATCATTTTGGCGAGCGCGGTTGACATCTTTGTCATAACCGACCATGCCGATTTCTACTGCCCATTGACGGCTAACAAATTTTGAACCATAAATTTCGTTACCGTTTTCATCGACCACTTTCGGCGCCATGGCCGGACGAACACCCAATCCTTTGCAATTGATAATCAGACCGGTATACACTGAGCTTGAGGCTATTGGTGCTGCTCCAACCTGCTGCAAGTTTACACCATCAGGAACAGGTCGCCCTTGAGGCCAGGGTTGTCCGCAAGTTGGGCATACTGCTTGCCCACCAGTATAGAACTGACCGCCACCAAATTGGCTGGGCAGCAAGGCATCGGCTAATTGACCTGTCATCGGGATTTCGACCGTTACTTCAACCGAGCCATCAGACATGTAGCGAGGTTCGCCCACTTGTTTGAAATTTTTGAGAATTCCCTCGACGCGGGTTTGAATAAAATCGCTTTCTACCATCGCATTGCGCACGGTGGTTTCGGAGGTGAGATTGACACCTTTTAAGGTTTCTAACAGATTACGCCAGGCGTCCAATTTGGCAGCGCGAATGGCGCTGGATCTCTGAGCCGACGGCGGCAGATTGGGATTGGCTCCACCAATGCCCGAGGCGCGGATGACCTGAGTCGACCAGTCAACCGTTTGATTTTGACCAAAACTTTGCGACACGTCTTGCGCCCATAGAGAAAAAGCAAAACTAATTAAAAGCACGATTGAAAGAAAAAGTATTCGTGAGACTTTCATAATTTGCTCCTTTGTCGAATCACTGGTTATGATTAATAAAAAATCGTTAATTAAGCTTGAGTATAATGATGAGCTATTTTTAATGTCATTTACAAAAGCCAAATAGCTATTCAATCTTGAAGTCGCTAAATCTCTTTTCAAAAAAATGCTGGCATCGTCAACTTGAGAGAGGTCGAACTGGCTTCCTAATAAAATTGGATCAGCAAGCGATAGCAATGCCACTATTCGCTTTTAGCAAAGCTCTGAGCTCTGGATTCTTTACGCTGCTAAGAAACAGAATAGAAGAGCTACAAAAATTAAAGTAAATCACCTCCTGATATGGTTGATGTTAAAAATGCTTAACTAATATATGAATTGCCTTCTCTGGATTGGTGACAATTATCACATCCACAAAAAAAGAGAGCGAATGACGGGGATCGAACCCGCGACATCTGGCTTGGGAAGCCAGTGCTCTACCAACTGAGCTACATTCGCTTAAGCCTTTTAATGGTATAAATTTCAATTTACACGTATGAAATTAAACTTATTTTTTAAAAAAGTCAAGCAAAATTTTCTATTCGGAATACTTTTGATTCTCCAATGAGGTGAATGCTACCAAAGGCGCGGACTTCATATTAATTGTGCATCTGGAACATTAGGCAGCCTATTTTTTTGTTAAACTCAGTTTCACATTTTGCTAATCGCCATTCATTCGGAGCCATTAACCTGCACTTCCATTAAATTTTACCTTTTCCGATTTTAGAAATTGGACATTATCGCGCTGAATGCAGATGAAGATAAATTTGAATTCCCGTTGAATAAAATTGCGCCAAACATATTCTTGTAATTAAAAATTGAGATTGATTTGTGATTTTGGTCAACAATATTTTATGCTTAGTACGTATATTATCAAAAATTTTTTTATCAATTATAAAAAAACCCTTGATTCTAATGCTATTTTTTTTTTTATTTGAGAACAACAAAATTAGATGTGCAATTTAAGCTGTTAGCAATAAATTCAGTTTTTGTAATCATATAACTTAACCATTTTTGGAGGCTGCTATGAAAAAAGCGCTATTTTTATTTTTGGTACTGGTCTTTTTACCTTATGCTATTTTTGCTGTTTCCAATGCCAAAGTAAATGGCCAGAAGGAAATCGTCATTACCCAACTGCCAGCCGATATCGTTTTTACTTGTGATTTAGCCCAAGCGGGAAATAAATTGGCGTTCGAGTATTTCGTGGATATGGATATGGATGGGAAAGTCAGCCAATTAGAAGAG
>CAZNDR010000166.1:0-2384 GCA_964571835.1 uncultured Cytophagia bacterium
CGGTAAGGAGCATATCAAAGAAAAAGGGGGGGTAGGATTGGGAAAAAATACAGGATTATAGGTGGCAATTCTCAAGGTGTCGACTTGTCCGAAACCGACTGTGCCAATCGAAAGCATAAAGATAAAGATAGCAAATTTTGCCTTATGGTATTGGCGTAAAAACAGTTTTCGTTGCTTGTTCATGATGACATACTCCTTTGAAATGCGTTAATAGCCAATTGTAAAAAAAACAGGCCAAAGATTTAGTTTAAAGCGTGACAATTTTTGGTTTTCTTTTTTGGGGATTAGCCTCTTTTTTAAAACAAATGACCGGTTCCGAAGCCCATCGCGGAGAAAAAAACTTGTACATAACTCTGAATCCGTTTCTAAATAACCAGGCAGCGACTCTTGAATTTGCTTTCAATTGCATATAGCGCGAGCCAGTCTCTGGCAGCGGCAGATAAACCGCCACGGGAGCAAAACCAAAAGAGCAGACATACTCGAGCAATGTGCGATAGGTAAAGTACCTGAGATGGGCATAGAATTCATAACGAGAATCAACTCCCAATGGATCATGAAATGTCTTACCGGTTAGCAATAGCGGCAACAAGTACAACAGCCCATTGTAATTGGGAGCCGAAAGGTACAGGCAGCCATCATCAGTTAATATGCGATGAATTTCCTCGACAAAGTGATCAACATGTATTAGATGTTCAATCGTTGCCAGGGCGATGACTGCGTCAAAATCTCGATCTGCAATAGGGAAGTTTTTATCTTCTTCATCGAGATTGAAAGACATTGTCGGCACGCCTAATTTTCGCAATGAATGTAAACAGGTAGGGGAGATGTCATTGCAAACGATCTCACCATCGTAATTATTTTTGATCCTAGTAGCGACAACACCAATTCCTGATGCCACATCCAAAATTCGTTTCGGATTTTGCGGTTTGAGAATTTCAGGAAAAATTCGGTGACGCTCGTGCATCATATTATAATCTTCCACACCAGAAATATCTTTTAAGCGTTCTTCTTCAAGCTTTACAGGGAAGTTCATTTAATTAATCCATTGATCAATTTTGTACGCTGCTCAGGAATATGGGGAAAAATTTTTTGATACAATTTTACAAACATGTCGAATACTCGTTTTATGAAAGGCAACGGATCAGAGAGATCGAAAACTGCAAAAATTTTCTTCCTCAAATAGGGTTGAAAAAAACGAATCAAAGAGAAATGATTTTTCAATAGAAAATTTACTATGACGCTCATATCCTTGAATTCATCTATCCAGAAAATTTTTGCCTGGTATTTATTATCAGCATCTGGCAAAACGCCATTGACAAGATGATTGTATAAAATCCAGGGAAAATTCAAGCCGCATTTTAGGGACAATAATCCTGATCGGTTAAATCGGCCGTTCACTTCCATTAATTTATAGACGCCATCACGAATATCCTTTTTGAATTCAGTGCAGGAATAGCCATAATAACCCAGGGCGTTGAGAAATGTTCGCGCCGATTCTCTTAATTTATTCTGATTGGGACAACTTTGTACGACCGTTGGTACTCCAAATCCAGAATTGGAAAGCCGCACTTTTTCAGCAGTGAATTCGACCAATGGCGCCCCATTCCAAAAGTAAGAATTATAGTTATAACATAAGGCATCGTCGCCGGGGATAAGCTCCTGAATCATGACTGAAAAACTGGCTTGTGCTGCTTTTTTAAAGGCAGCAATCAATTGTTCCTGATTGTTGACGATGAACATTTTTTCTTTGAAAATTTCAACAAACGGCTGGCTTTGATTCGGCTTGACCAAACATGGGTATTCCACTGATTGGGCACATTGTTCAAGCTCAGCAAAATTTTCCGGAAAACAAGTTTTCGGAATTGGCACGCCAATTTTTTCTGCCAGTTTGTAGGTATGTTCTTTGTTTAAAAATTTGCTTGCTATTTTATATTCAGTACAAGCGACCTGATAATAATTTTCTAACCGCTCTTTATGCTTTGAAACTGTCAGCACTGTTGCATCGTCAACCGGAATTAAGAGCAAACGTTCAGTTCGGGGTGCGTGGCTAACAAGCAATTCAATGAATTGCTGTTCAAATTTTTCGGGATGAGGTGCCCGTATTTTTTTATAGACATATTTTGAAAGATAGCCAAAATCAGAAGGTTCATAATAAAATACCATAATGGGTACACCCATTTTACCCAAAGAGCGAATGACACCAAGCCCAATGGTATGACTGGTCAAAATAACAGCCGCGGTCATTTTATTAGTTTTTGTTCGCATAGCACCCACCGGTTTGGCAAATAATTCATAAAGGAAAAGATTTTTTTTTGGCTCAATCGTTCCATAATTTTGGTTATGGTTACTGCTGCTGCAAAAGAAAATAGCTGTTTCTTCCACAA
>CAZNDR010000166.1:2394-8810 GCA_964571835.1 uncultured Cytophagia bacterium
TCCACAAAATTGGCGGACCAAAGCCCAGCGAAACGCTATCGATTTCTCGAAAACCGTGTCGTTTGAACATATTTTTTATCTCATGACGAAAGTAGCGTCGGTTGCTGAAGCTATCATTGGTGCTAAAATCATCCTCTTGCTTAACCAATTTGGTTGATCCGTTTGTGAGACTTTTAATTTTATGTATTAAAAACTTAATCCCTCGATCAAAATAGAAGTGCGGATCTAACATTTTGTTCAATTTGATCATGTTGGGAAGTTCAATGATTAGAAATCCATTATCTTTAATGATTCTTTTGATTTCACGAAGTCCAGTTTCTTCATTGTATAAATATTCTATTACTCCAATGCAGGTTACGATGTCAAACGAATTGTCTTTAAAAGGCAAATTTTCGACATCAGCCTGCGACAATAAAGTCCTTGCTGGGAAATATTCGCCGACTGTTTTTTGGGCTTCAGCAAGCATTTTTTCGCAGATATCAATTCCAATCACTTGATCGCCACGCTGCAAAATATCTTTCATCAGTGCACCCGTGCCACAACCGATATCTAATATTGACAAAGCGGCGGAAGTGGAGCATTTGTCCAGCAGATCAAGCACTGTTTCTTTGCGGGTTCTAATATGAGCATTCATAAACAGATTACCCTGTTGGTGCTGAGGATTATAGATCGTTTTCCAATAAGCACTCTTTTTGGCAAAATAGCTGGCTAAAGTTTTTTTATATTTTTTTATGCTCTGTAGATCCGCATATGTGGCATGCATTTTTGCTGTCCCCAATAGTCATCAGTGAGAAATTCTATTTTTTCAAAATCGAGATTGCCAAAAGGCAGCTAACACTTTGGGTATCACGTTCCAATACTGATCTTTATATTTCGTATGCACATATTTTAAAAATTCTTCATAATAAGCAGCCGTGTATTCATCTGGCTTAAATTGGTTGCCATTAAAATTCATATAGTCAGGATGAGTATTCAACAGCGCCATTCCGCCCTTTGCGACAATCCAGTCTAATTTTTCCTGCCAGATTTTAATGTCAGTCTTTTTCAGCATAATAAAATGCGTGTAATCCTGGACCAGCGTATAGGGTAGTTCGACATAATTTTTTTCAGGCAGTCCATTCTGAACCCGGAAGGGAAAGATAGTCGCAACACCATCTGACTGTGGTTCAAAGGGATCTGTATCAAAGGTCGATAAATCATATTTTATATTCAAATGATGCAACCAGGCCAGATTATGGTGCATGGACGGTGACCGGAATCCAGCCGCTTGCCAATCGGCTAAATAACGATTGATTTTTTCCGCTCGTTGTCTAAAAATTTTTTCCGATTGATAAAGCTTTCCATCATGATACAGTCCGTGCACGCCGATTTCAAAATTATTTGACCGTAGAATTTGCTGCACTTCCTTTGACACAGGATAGCGTTCTGGCACAAAATTGAAAGAAGAGCGAAATCCGTAACGTTTCTCTAATTCCATTAATGGCAGGCATTTTTCCTGGCCGCCAGCTAACTCCACGTCATGTGTCAAGATCAAAGCGAATTTTTTATCACCTGGCCAGCCGCGCCAATTTTTGGGCGGGTTAGCCGCGCTCTCATCGATCGGCCAGCTATGACGATAGCGGCTTTGTTTCCATCGAGCGACTAGGCGGCGCAGACTTATCTGGACGCGTCGCGGAAGCATCGGCTTGAATAGATAATAAAGTTTATAGAAACAGCTAATCATTTTTTTTTACCAAATTAAAGGTGGTGCAGTGAATCATTGATTTAAATTTTCTACGCCCAGCTCAAATAAAAAACGCACCATCAGCCAACCATTTTATAAAGCATCTTGCCCGTAGCTTTTAATAGCGGAAGTGGCATATTTCTGAAAAAGAAATTGTACCACCCGCTTTCTTGATTATTTTCCTTGATAAAATCCTTTTTCGAAAAATCGTACTTATGATAATTGACAATTTTTTCTTCAGCGCCCCAGCCCAATTTAAAGCGGCGCAGTCCTTGGTTAGAAATTTCTGTTTTGCCGAAGTCAAATTCTGTAAACTTGTTAGCGACATAAAATTTAATCGCCTCCCACATCACCAGATTGTTGGCTCGCCAATCTAAAAATTTGGCATCGGAAGCCCCATATTTGTAAATAGCTTGGCTTCCAAAGTGAAAATAAATAGCCGCAGCCAGCAACCGATTATCTTTCTTAGCGACGAAGATATGTCCACTATTATTGTTGATGATGAACCGATACACATTATTAAAAAAGAATTTCGGTTGCGGAGGAAGTCCATGTTTTTTTCTGGTCAAACAATTTAGTCGATAGAAATTTTCCATTCCCTGGGACGAGTTATCGATGACAACCCGGACACCCTCCCGTTCTGCTTTATTGATGTTACGCCTGGTATTGCTTTGCAGGTTTTTCCATAAAACTGTTTCCGAAGAAAGAGTCAATCGGTGTCGATAATATTGCAATGAACTTTTCCTGCCGGGCAGCCAGGTCGATCCACCTCTGAGTTCCACATACTTCCAGCTTGATTTTTCACCGAAGGAAAAAATATTGTTGATGATCTCATCAAAAATATTTTGATCTTCAAAAAGTGGCTCACAGAAATCGGTGAACGGCAGAGAAACAGCCCGCCTTCCGGTTACTCGGCTGCTAATTTGCATCAATGGCAAAAGCGAGTCAATGCTGTGGTTTTCAAAATTGGCAAAATAAATTGGCTTGTAACCATAGCTTTGTGCTAACACGTTTGCCCAATAAGACGAATGAAAAAATGTCGCCTTCTTTAACGAGCTGACAACTTCATTCCAGCTCTCAACGGCAGTTGGATCAACGGGATCTAAATTTTTATGAGACATTTAAATTAATCTTGTTTTTAAAATTCTAACAGCGCAATTCATAAGCGAATGATTTCTTTCGCACTTTCTTTGAGTCATGTTTGCATTTATTTTAATTTTCTGAGCACACGCGCCGGATTCCCTGCCACGATCGTATTAGCTGGAACGTTCTTGGTTACGACACTTCCGGCGCCGATTAAAGCATTTTCGCCAATAGTGACGCCGCATAAAATCGTGGCGCTAGAACCGATGGAAGCACCTTTTTTTACCAAGGTCGGAACGCAGACCCAGTCGGCTTCAGTTTGCAATTGGCCGTCTTCGTTAATCGAGCGAGGATAGGCGTCGTTAATAAATGTCACATTGTGTCCGACAAAGACGTTATCTTCGATGGTGACACCTTCGCAAATGAAAGTGTGACTGGAAATTTTGCAGTTATTGCCAATGTTTGAGCCTTTCTGAATTTCCACAAACGTTCCGATTTTAGTGTTATCACCGATGGTGCAACCATACAAATTGACAAAATTATAGACTTTCGTGTTCTTGCCGAGTTTGACATCCGCTGTTATGCTCTGATAATTCATTGGTGTTTCTTCTCCTCTTTCAGATTAGGCAATTATTTATGGCAAAATAATTTTATCACTTCTTAGTCGCACAAAATCCAGTTGCCACTTTCTTTATCAGTCGCTCAAAACCAAGTTTTAAATTCCGATACCTTTATTTAGTAGCATAACTTTTTATTTGTTCTCCAAGTTTAGCTGACCTTTGAGGCCGGGAAGGCGTGGCTGAGGGAATAATTTCCTCTAAAATCAGCGTTCTAGCTTCTATAATTACTAAGTCATCGGTGATTCGCTGGTCGCTGCTCGACACAAAATTAGGCAAGGTAGAAATTTTCCGGATCAAGCTCTGGCGCACGAA
Source organism: uncultured Cytophagia bacterium (assembly GCA_964571835.1). Lineage (GTDB taxonomy): Bacteria > Zhuqueibacterota > Zhuqueibacteria > Thermofontimicrobiales > Thermofontimicrobiaceae > CAZNDR01. The sequence goes on from CAZNDR010000166.1 coordinate 6,133, forward strand.
AGCGGCTTCTGTTATGCTTGTATCAGGAAGTAATACAAAAATTTGCCTGAATTCATAAAATGATACTACATCCGTTTCTCTGACATTGGATAGCACAATCGTCAGCAACGAATTGACGTCAACACCAAAGAACAGATAGGCATTCGACAACTGATGATAACGCAAATTAAAAATAAGCAACGATAATTGCTGATTGACCTTTTCGGCACGGCGTCTTTCAATTGACAGCCGTTGCTTGAATTGCTCATAGAGATAAAAATTTCTGTAGCTGATAGCTAACGAATTTATGTTATCCTCATTTTTCTTTAATTTTCTTTTTTCAAACAGACGTAGTATGGTCACTAGCGCTCCCCTCTGGTAATATTGCTGCCCGCTTCAATTCATCTGCAGAATTGTTTGCTATAAATTAGATAATAAATTAATGGCGTCTGAAATATTTTCATCGAATTGGTTCCTGTCTCTTTTCTCCATTTCCGTCGGATTCAGAATAGTAATATTCATAATATTTTGAATATTTGGCAAAAGAATCTAATTGATTGATAACTATGCCAATAATGTTGCTTTTTGTTTTTCGCAGAATTTGTTTGGACTTAAAAATGTCTTTGTCGACTGTTTTGTGCGCCTTGACTACCAGAATGGAGCCGTCAATGAGCGGACTGATAATGCCGGCATCATTAAAAATGTTGACTGGCGGCGTATCGATGAAAATCACATCGTACTGATTTTTTAATTCTTGAATAAAACTCATTTTGGACAGGGTGACAAAAATTTCCGACGAATCGGTTGGATTTGTGCCGCTGCTGAGAAAATCAAGATTTTCAATTTTCGTGGTAGCGATATTGCTTTTTTCCGATACTAAAAAATCAGTTAGCCCCGGTTCTTTCGGCTGTTGCAGCAAGGTATGCAACACTGGTCTTCTCAAATCGGCATCAATCAATAAGGTTTTTAATCCACTTTGAGCCGTGGTGATTGCCAAATTTGCAGTGATGATAGATTTTCCTTCGCTGGGATTGGCGCTGGTAACCAGCACAGTTTGGATATTTTTATTCAGTCCATTCAAAAGCAAATTTCTTCGTACATACTGAAACGTTTCGGCTTCGATGGAATAGGGATCATAATACGTAATTAATTTAGAAATTAAGTCAACAGTTTTTGCTCCCTGTCTTTTTTTAATTTCCTTTAAGCTTGGGCTTTTAATTTTAGTTTTAATTTTGGGCAAAGTGCCTAAAACGCTCAACTCAGCAGCCTTTTCTGCATCTTCTTCTGTTTTGATAGTATTATCCATTAGTTCCAAAATAAAGCTGAATGTCACGCCAGCCATCAGTCCTAATACAAAGCCAACAAATAAATTTAGCTTTTTGTGAGGTCGATAGGGCGCGGTCGGCGCCTTGGCTAAATCAATGATTCTAATATTGCCAATTTTCTCTGCTTCGGCGATTTTGGCTTCTTCATTCTTTTGTAATAGCATGTTATAAATGTTTTCATTTACCGATTTATCCCTCGTCAATCTGGCATGACGCAGTTCTTTATTAGGCAGAGTATTGAGATTTCTCTTGTAGCTGTCGATCACGTTTTTCAGTGTTCCCACTTGCGCTTCATAGGTTTGAATTTGTATTTCTAAACTGATGGACTCTTCCATAAATTTTTGGATTTGGGAAATCGGATCAACAATATTTTCTCCAGAGGCAATTTTTAAACTTTCTTGCAGCAAGTTTTCCTTTGTCTGATCTATTTTCCTTCGCAACTCCATCATCATGGAATGAGTATCTGGATAGCCCTGCAATTGAAATTTTGTGTACTGTTCTTGAAAATCGACCAATTGTTGTTTTAATTTTTGCGTCCAGGGACTGGTAATTTGGGTAATGCTGGGCTGCAAATCCTTCCGTTCCTGAGCCAGTTTTTTTTGAATGAAGAGATAGCGCTCTTTGGATGAGTTAAGATCAGCCATTGCTTTATTATAAATGATTTCTGCTTCAGTCAGACGCTTCTGTATCTCTTCGCCTTCTCGCTCAATAATATTGACGCCACTTGCCTCTTTAAAAGTCTTCAAGGCAAATTCAGCGCTGTCCAATTGTCCTTTGTAAGTTGCTAACTGATCCTGAATTATTTCTCTGACATTTTTTGTTTCTTCTTTTTTGGTGTCCAAATTGCGCTGCTTATAGACCTGGGCAATCGTATTGGCGATTACTTTAGCCGCCGTAGGCGAGGAGGCATCAGCAGCGATTTTTATGACTTCTGAATTGGGCACAGCTGTTACATGAATTCGTTGTTGAATTTGATAGGACAAATAATTATTTTTATCGAAATTCGCCGGCTGTTTTTTGGGCAGCGGCAGAGTCATTATGATGCTTGGAGGCAGTTCACGGAGAACTTCATCAGCCAGCGTCCGGCTTTTTATTTCCTCAATCTGATTAGTAATATAGCTTTTTGTAAAGCCACCTTTAAACAGATTAAAGATCGCCGCCGGGCTTTGTTGCTCCTCGAATACAATTACCGTCTGGGCACGGTACACTGGCTTATATAAATGATTCGCTAGTACAGCCAGCGCCACTGCTATCATAACACAGCTAACGATAATCCATTTTTTCCGAAACAAAATTTGGACAAGCTTGCTTAATTCAAATTCAGAGTCTAATTGTTTCTTTAGCGACATCGCTATTTTTCCAATTAATAATTAG
>CAZNDR010000167.1:0-8799 GCA_964571835.1 uncultured Cytophagia bacterium
AATGGGTACAAACAGCAATTTGATGCAACAAAAAAATTTTTTGGATATAAAATTTTTGACTTTTTAATGATAGAAAAAGCATTTTTGACTTGTTTTCCCATTGATTATGTTGCCCTTATTCTTCCAAGGGAAAAAGCCAATCTAAAATTTGTCAATCATTTTTTTCCAGGAGCTTACCTGAGACATTGAATCTTTGAATATCGATAGCGCCCATTTTTTTTTCAAAAAATGGTTTTCCGTTTTTCAATCCAACCGTTCCCCAACCGGTCTCAGTTGAAATAAAGCAACGAAAATTGTCACCAATTTTTGAGTCAATGTACATGGTTTTCTCTATAGCATCATAACGAACTCCTGTCAATCCTTGCAGCAGTCCGTAGCTGGACATAGCCCGAGCGTACCAATGGCCACACTCATACTCATTAAACGGATTACGAATTTTGCCATCATAGCGATTGCGGCAGAGTCGCACAATTTCCAGGGCCGATTCGACCTGATTTTCCAGCATTAAATGAGAAGCAATCTGATACTCGATGCCGGTCCAGACCTCATTGCTATAAACAAAAGGCAACGACAGTTTTCCGCCTTTGGGCCAGGTGCATAATAACAAGCCGCCCTCATGTCCCAGAGCGTAAGAAGGACGCTGTGGATTCACATGGTCAGATAGATCATGTTTTAAATTGTATTTGTGAACAGCTTGGAGATGACTTAATACTTTTTTCTGGTTTATAATTTCTCCCAAGCCGCACATGTGGGCAATCCAGCATCCCAATACGCCATCAGACAGGCAGCCTTGGCCATATTGATATTTGGGACCTTCTTTCTCCAGCAATTGTCTTGCCTCAGGCGAATAGTTGATGTTCCAATGACCAGTTGACGCCTCGAGTGGGCTTGGCGTTTGCAGGCCTTTGCCTTTGATTTTTTGAATAAAATATTCGCCGTCAAACAGATCGCTCTCGATAAATTGCTTGCCCTTTTGCAATAAGTCGCGGTATGCACTAACATCTTCTCCCAAAGTGGTTCCCATTTTTATCATTGCCACCAAAGCACCAAGGTAAAAGCTGTTGCAATGACCATCAGGTCCCCAATACTCAATGTCATAGGTATTATGATGCGGCTCTTCCAAATAGCCATTCCTTTTCGGATCCCAGGTATTGATGCAGTATTCCATGCTCTGTTTGATCTGTGGCCAAAGCGAAGTTAGCCAATCGGTACGTCCAGATATGCGCCACTCTCGATAGACTTTCATAATTCCGCCAAGTTGTCCATCAGCCGCTGAATGAAAATCATGGGCTACGGGGCGAAGGGGAAGTGCTGAACGAAATGTTTGATGCCCCTTCTCGTCCTGACTCATGGTGAATTCAGTTTCCCGCAAGGTTCGCTCCAACGAAGGGAATAAATGGGGAATTGCTTGGGCGTAATTCCAAACATGAGTACAGGAGCCGGAACAGCAACCACTGTTATCGGTACAACCCTCCCAACACCACAACCGCCCATCAGTCTGCCGCAATACGGTTGGCGATTTTAAAATGGTCAGGTTAGCCGCCACTGCTTCCATCACTTCGGCAGGCAAATTTGTGTCAAAAAAGGTGTCTCTGAACAAAGATGATTTCTTATTCAATTCATCGTAATTTTCCTGCCAATATTTGATTACTTCTTGAATGGCCCCGAATTTGCTTGCGTACCAAGGGACATAAGTTTGCGAGGCACAGCCTGTCGGAGCCTGCTGATTTTCGGGATCCCTGCCTGTTCTCAGATTAGTGACCGGCGCGAACCAGGTCAGCATCAAGCGGATGGTTTTCTCCTCATCAGGCTGAAGCGAAAATGGCACAAATAAAGAAGCACCGGGACTTTCAGCTTCAATGGGCGGATTTGAGATGAGGTTTGCTTCCTCAATGTTTTTCCAGGCAATGGTCGCTGGATCCCACCACCCGCCTCGAAACCAACAATGGTCTACTACTGTGCTGCCATCATCAGCATAAATCGCAAAAGCAGCCTCTTCTTCAGGCTTTTCCTGGCTGCCATTTTGCCATAAGATGAATCCGTTTTTCGTAGCGCCGATGCCGCTTTGATTATTAAGCGACATAAAGTTTTTAGCGCTATAGGAAAACACAGCTTCAATTAATTTTTTACTCGAATTTTTGAAGTGATACTCAAGCGCGCCGACAGGCAAACTGGAATTATTTGCCTCTCCGGGCACAAACGGGCTCCAGCCAATGATTTTAATTTGCAGCGGGATTTCGCTGTCAAGCAATGAAACAGAAGCAAAGGGAAAGCGAGCCAGAAAGATGGCTTTGTCAAAACGCGGCAAGCCGTAAGTTGTATTGCCAGCGCCATTGCCGGTATTGGGCATACCAAATTTTTTCCAATCCGGTATCGGTCCTTCTAAAACTTTGACAATATTATTTTTGGCTTTGATACAAATGGCGGCATAAGCATATGGTTCATGGTAAAATTCCATTTTATTTCGAACTGAAACATGCGAAATTGCTCCAGTTCCTTCCAGACAAATCATCCCTGCACCGATGCCGCCAATGGGGAAGGCGACCCGGTTAAGGTACTCATCGAAATAGTCGCCATTATAAATTCTTTTTGCCATCTTGCCTCCTGAAAGTTGAGTACAAAAATTTGAACCAAGCACAATTGACAAAATGAGAAAGAGAAGAGTCAAATTGCGGACTAAGTTGTACATAATTTTTACTCCTTTTGATTTTTGAAGTAAAGGCAAATAGAAATAGCATCACTAAACTTTTTCCCATTTGCCAGACTGTGATGAGTGAATCGCTGCTTCAATTATTTTCATTTCTGAATGACCTGCATAAAAATTTGGAAAATGAGTAGGCATTTTTTTCCCTGCTCATTTTGCCACAACCGCAGCATAAAAATCCATAAAAAAATTGTAAATGGTATCGTGGTAGCCAATCGGATGCCCCGTCGGAAGGGAGGCATATTTGCGTGTTTCTTCAGTTTGCAATAGTGGCGATTCATAAAATATTTCATTGCCTCTGTCTCGATGACCTATGATTATGGCATTGGGATGAACATGATTCCAGCAGAATGATTCTTTTGATCCATAAATTTGCAGATCAATATCAACCTTTTTGCCGATGGCTAATTGGCAGGTGCTAAAATTGCCACGCGCACCGTTTTCCAGACGAATGAAAATGGTGGCATAATCTTCAACTGGAATTTTGACATCGACACATTCTTCAGCTCGAGCTGCGCCAAAAGATAAAACACCAGCTGTTGGCTTTTTTCGTGTCGGCATGATAGTGTGAAATTCTGCCAGAACTTCAGTGATTTTTAAGCCGGTGACAAATTGAACCAAATCGCACCAATGGCTTCCCAGATCAGCCATGGTATTTGAAGCCCCAGCAATTGCTGGATCAAGCCGCCAAGAATAATCGGTTTCCAAAGCAAGCCAGTCTTGCAGAAAATAACCCAACACAAAATTGATTTTTCCCAAATCTCCGCGGCTCACTCTTGCTGCCGCCTCCTGCAGTACAGGATAATAGCGATAACAAAAATTCACTCCGTGAATAGTATTATGCTTTTCAGCCAGCATAACCAGCTGAGCAGATTCGGTCGAATTTAGGGCCAATGGCTTTTCTGATAAAACCTCTTTGCCCAATTCGATGGCTTCAGCATTAATAGCAAAATGCAAATGATTTGGCGTACAATTGTGGATGATTTCAACTTCTTTATCATGAATCAATGCCCGTGATTCAGTGTACACTTTCGGCACAGCAAATTTCTTCGCAGCATAGTCAGCAGATTTTTTATTTGAATCAGCTACTGCGACAAGTTCGATGTTTGCCAACCGCCGTAGCATTTCCAAATGAATCAAGCCGATATAACCTGTTCCAATTAATCCAACTTTTAGTTTGTCCATTTCCTTTTCTCTGTTTTTATGCAAATTCTCTATTTAGCAAATTCAAAAAACATAAATCTTGAATCCAAGAGACAACACCCAACCGGTGTTATCGATCGCTGGCGCTTCATTTATCCAAAATGCTGAAAATGATTCGTCAACTACAGAAAATTTCCAGTCGCTGGTTTTCATTCCCCAACGATAGCCAAGGTTAACGGTAAAATCCATATTTCTGGAAATTGGATAATCGCTAACCAGAGTGAACTGTGATGAAAGCAGAGTTGCATTAACTGAATGACCATCATCGTCAGTTATAAATGGAATATCGACATCAAAACCGTATTTCGTCCCAAAATCTAATTTGGCTGAGTTGATAAAATGTCATAAAACAAAACCGTTAAAACCAATGCCATAGCTATTTTGATTAAACGAATCAGTTAGTCGGACAAATTGCGTACCAAAGCCCCAGTCAAAATTGCGCAGCGGTTTGGCATGAAAAGATAAGCCAAAATTGACATAAGAAGCAGCCGAAGGTGAGGTACAAAAAAATTCTACAGCATAGACAGAAAAGGGATATTCCACCACATAACTGTCGGGATCATAATCTCGCCATTGACGAAGAATTTTTGCTGCGCTGCTATCTTTGGCTGTATCGGCAATGGAAACAAAACCAATTCTTTCGCTCGGTATGAGATATTCTTTTTTTCCATCAGACCAAATTCTATCAGCGGAAATTAGCTCAAACAACTCGCCTTTAGCCACACCATGCGATGAACCTAAGCCTATCGTCATTTCCCCATCTTCAGCTGGTGATATTTCTGATGACAGCCAATAGATTTTTTTTAACTCCATTGCCAGCTTTTTGCGCAGTGCGTTAATGGCTTTACTTTTTGAGGTTATTGCAGACTTGCTGATGCCATCGGCAGTCACTTCAAGATTGCCCAGAAATTCACTGGTAGCAATATTATAAAATGCTAAATCAGCGACAATTTCCGTAAACCACGAGTAGCTAGTCCCTCTTTTTTTTATTAAGGGTTCATCCGCTTTTTTTTGCAATTGAAAATATGATTCTTCATCTGGTCGGTCAACTTTGGATTGAAAAAAATTAGTTTTATGTACAACGATCGCTTCATGATAGGCAGAACTGAGAATGTCAAAAGATATTATTTTTCTGGCGGTCGAATTGCTAATCGAAATTTGAAGCGAAGAATCGATTTCAATTCCGGCAAAAGCATCCAAGAGATTAAGCTCTTCAGCAAGGTCATTTATGATGTTTGCTATTTCATCATCAAGCGTGTAGTATGTTGATTCGTTAGCATAGAGTGGCATGGAAGGTTGAATTGATTTTATGATTGTATCAGCAGGCATCTCTTGGGCTGTTGCTGGAAAAAAAATGAAGAGATGTAAAAGCAGCAAAAGTAAAGAGAGTAGTTTGTCATTATTCATAAAATTAATGACTTGCTTTTCAATAATTTTATTTTTATTTTACCCAGCGGCTGGGCATAAAGTACAATAATTGTCCTAAATAATCAAGAAAATTTTGAGCCAATTTTCCCACGGTCTTAGACGAGTAAAATTTTTTCTTGTGAAAATAAAAATAGAGGGCGACTATGACAAAAATAATATTTTTTTCAGGATTCATTTTGCTGATAACATCCTGCGGGAAAAAAACGCTGCGGGACTATCCAATTAAGCCGGTGCCTTTTACCGAGGTAAAATTCGAAGACACTTTCTGGACGCCACGACTGGAAACTAATCGAACCGTGACTGTGCCGTACGATTTTAAAAAATGTGAAGAAACCGGCCGCATTGATAATTTTGCCAAAGCCGGGGGTTTAATGGAAGGCGAGTTTGTTGGCATTCGCTACAACGATTCTGATGTTTTTAAAATAATTGAAGGCGCATCATACTCGTTGAGTCTTTTTCCTGATCCGGAGTTGGAGAAATATTTGGATGATTTAATTTTCAAAATCGCTGCTGCTCAGGAAGATGATGGCTATTTGTACACGGCTCGAACTATTAATCCCGATAAACCCGCTCCGCACGCTGGCGACAAACGTTGGTCCTATCTGAATCATAGCCATGAGCTTTATAATGTTGGGCACATGTATGAAGCCGCGGTGGCATTTTATCAAGCAACCGGCAAACGATCATTACTGGACGTAGCAATCAAAAATGCGAAGCTGATAAGCAGCGTTTTCGGCCCTGAAAAAAAACACGATATACCGGGGCATCAGGAAATTGAGATCGGCCTGGCAAAGCTTTATCGAGTGACTGGCGAAGAAAAATATTTGCAGTTAGCAAAATTCTTCCTCGATGAACGCGGACGTCCGCAGCACAGAAAACTTTATGGCGAATATGTGCAGGATCATAAGCCAGTGACTGAGCAAGCGGAGGCAGTAGGCCACGCCGTGCGAGCAGGATATATGTATTCGGGTATGGCGGATATTGCTGCTCTGACTGGCGATAAAAAGTTTCTTGCAGCGATTGATAAAATTTGGGAAAATGTCGCTTACAAAAAATTGTATATCACTGGAGGCATTGGTGCACGAGCCGAAGGAGAAGCGTTTGGCGAAAATTATGAATTGCCCAACCTTACTGCTTACAATGAAACCTGCGCTGCCATTGCCAATATGATGTGGAACTATCGGCTCTTTCTGTTGCACGGTGAGGCCAAATACCTGGATGTTTTTGAGCGCACGTTGTACAACGGTTTCCTATCGGGCGTCGGTTTGAGTGGCAATGAGTTTTTCTATCCTAATCCTTTAGAATCAACTGGAGATCACAAGCGAAGTCCCTGGTTCGATTGTTCCTGCTGTCCCAGCAATGTAGTTCGCTTTTTGCCATCGTTGCCTGGCTATGTTTATGCTGTCAAAGACAAAGAAATTTTTGTGAATCTTTTCATTCAAGGAAAAGGCAAAATGAGCCTTGACGGCAATTCAGTTTCGATAACACAAGATACCAATTATCCGTGGGATGGTTTGGTGAAAATTTCTCTCGAGCCAAAGCGAAAAAGCCGATTCGCTATTAATGTGCGAATTCCTGGCTGGGCGCAGGAAAAGCCAGTGCCCAGCGATCTTTATTCTTATTTTTATAAGATCGGTGAACAGGTTAACTTGAAGGTGAACGGAAAAGAACAAGAAATCATGTTAGATAAAGGTTTTGCGAAGTTAGCTTGCGTTTGGGAAAAGGGGGATGTCATCGAATTGAATGTTCCAATGCCGATAAGAAAAGTGGTTGCCCATAAAAAGGTGAAAGACGATGTAGGCAAATTTTGTTTGGAGCGTGGACCGATCATCTATTGTGCTGAAGGCATCGACAATGGAGGTAAAGTGCTCGACTTAATCTTGCCAAAAGATGGTGAATTGTCTCCTGTGCATCGAAATGACTTGTTAAATGGTGTTACCGTGCTAACAGGGCAAGCCTTTGTCCAGGCAGGAAATCAGGCAAATGAGAAAAAGCCTCAAGTGTTCACTGCTGTCCCTTACTATGCCTGGGCGCATCGTGGGCAAGGAGAGATGAAGGTGTGGTTTCTGTTTGAGTAAGTAATGAATAATTTCGCTAACTGTGATTTTATATAGCCTAACGATGCCTCCAGTTAGGTGCTGTCCGATAGTATTTATTGTTAGTGAACGAAGATTTGGAATTTGGCCACCAGAAAATAATGGCTGCCTAACGACTTATTGTACACGTTGGATTTGGTTTGAAAAAATTATGTTATCGATTTCCTTTTATGTGAGAGTTTTGTCTGGATCATTGTAGCATCCGGTAATATCTCAAAAATTAGCTCCATTAAAAAGTAATTATGTTCGAACCAATAAACTTCGCGATGTTATTTCTATATAGCGAGCAATTTTAGTCGGCTTTTTTTTTGAAATAATGAAGATTTAAAATTGTTGCCTCAAGACAAAACATACTTTCCATAATTCGATTACAACCACGCTTGCCTATTTTTATTTCAGTAGTTTTGAGTCTGTTTTTTATTTATCTGAAGGAAATATCAATCCTGAAAAATCCATTCCTATTAGAAAAAAATAATTTCATAAAATGTAAAAATAACTTGACAATTAGAAAATAATAATGTATATTAAGTATAGTTTACTTAACAATAAGCACAAACCAGGCAACATTCAAAACTGAAATTCAATAATAGCACAGAGCCATTATTTATTAACCGCGAAGGGAGGTGATAATTTGAAGTTAGGCAATAATATCAGGCGTTGCCGTTTCGATCTGAATGAAATGTCGCAAGAAGAACTGGCAAAACGGGTGGAGGTAACACGGCAGACAATTATCTCCATTGAAAAAGGGAGATTTGTGCCCTCGGCATTATTGGCATTCAAAATCGCCCGTGTATTTGGAAAATCCGTTGAGGAAGTTTTTTTTGTTATTGACGAGCATTAATCATTAAAAGGAAAGGAGATTGTTATACTTGAATCGATTATTAAAATAATTCTTGTTTTTGTCCTTTTTCTGGCTGTACTCTGCTATTGGCAATTGCCCAAGTCCAGACTAGCAAAGAAAATGACAATGACCGTTCCCATATTTATAGCTACAAATCTAATTGGTATCATCTGCGGCATCTTCGGCTTGATGAGCATTTTTCTTTGGCAAGAATTTATCATCGAGACACATTTGTGGGCGTTAATAATCGCGCCGTATGCGCTTATTTGGCTATACTGGCTGATGATAATCAGACTTAAAAAAAGCTCGATCATTGTTGATGAAAAACAGGAATGGGATATGAGCCAGGCAGCCGGTGCGACCATATCAGGCACCATTCTCATCTTAGCGTTTATGTTCAATTTATCTTACAACAATGTTTACCAGTTGAATAATGGCATGTGGTTTCCCTTTTATCTATTTGTGACAATATTGCTATTTTCGGTAAGTACCATTTTCTTTTATAAGCGGAGCTGATACATATGCAC
>CAZNDR010000168.1:0-6513 GCA_964571835.1 uncultured Cytophagia bacterium
CTTCCATATTTGTCGCAGTGATGGCGTCAGCGGCATCTAAAAATTCCTTGTTACCGCTAGCACAGACATTACTAGTTATACTGACGCTGGACTTGCTTATGGAACATCCTATTGGTATCGATTGGATGCTTTCAATAGTTCTGGAAAATCTGCAAAATCAAAAGATGCCTCAGCGACCGCGGGGATAAATTTATCCGTTGCTTCTGGAGCAATTGTGCCATCGAAATTTATGCTGGAGCAGAATTATCCTAATCCGTTCAATCCAAGCACAGTCATTCGATACTCTATTGCTCACGCTTCATCCGTGGAGCTGAAAGTATTTGATCTGCTCGGCAAGGAGATAAAGCTTTTGGTGACCGGCAGACAGGAGGCGGGCAGTTATCAAGTCAAACTCGATAGCCAAGGGCTGACGGCAGGTTTGTATTTCTATCGATTGCGCGCTGGAGAATTTTGTGATACCAAAAAGATGATCATTATCAATTAATATGTCTATTGCCATCAGAGTCGGCGGACACTTTTCTTCTTCAATTCAAAGGGCATAGGAGGACGACAGAACAAACGGCAGGCGCCAGATACTTTTGCCACAGCAGGCCGGGAGACTTGGTCCATTGTGCCAAAGAAAAATAGAGCGAGAGAGCAGTCAGGCATTTTGATCGCTGGTATGAATTAGCGATAGCATTGTTCCAAACGATGCTATCGCTTTGGTAATTGTTCCTGTACCATTTTGATAAATAACTGCTCCAGTGACGAATTCTCAAAGCGCAAATTCTCCCATTCTTTTTTTCCCAACTCTTTTCTGATTTTGCCCTGGTGCAAAATAATAATGCGATCGCACAGATATTCGACGGTTTCGATGATGTGTGAAGAAAACAAAACAGTTCCGCCCTGGGCGCAGTAGTTTTTAAGATATTGTTTGAAGGCGAAACTGCTTTCCGGATCAAGCCCATTGGTAGCTTCGTCCAAAAAAAGAATTGGCGGAGTGCCAATGAGCGCAGCACAAAGACAAATCTTGCGGCGCATGCCCTGCGAGTAATTTTTAATCAATTCGTTCTCTTTTTCTGACATGTCAAAAAAGTTTAGCCATTTCTTAATTTCATCAATTTTTGTGTCACCAGAACATGGTTTAGCCGCGGCGATGAACTGCAGAAACTCCAGCCCGGTAAGATATTCATAAAGCTGCGGCATTTCAGGAGCATAGCCTATCTGCTTTTTGTAGGTGGTGTCGCCGAAGTAAATTGGCTCGCCAGCAATCAATATTTGGCCTTCATCTGCTTCCAACAGCCCCATGAGCAATTTAAACAAGGTGGATTTACCAGCACCGTTGGGCCCGACCAGTCCGCACAAGGTACCTGCTTTAGTTGAGAAAGATACATCTCTCAGCGCATGCAACTCAGCAAAGGATTTGCTGATATGTTGAACTTCAATCATGTCAGCTCCAAAAATTGAAATCGTTTCTGGGAGCGGTGAACCCAGAAAATGATTACCGCAAGAATAATTAAACTGCCAACGGGCATAAAAAACCAAAATAAAATAATGAGCAGAAGCGAAATGGTAATCAGATAGCCACTGAGGCGGATGTGGGGGAACAGACCAAATCCTGAATTACAAAATAAAGTAGCCATGATAGCGGGAACTCCTGCTAATCCTGCCAGGAGAAAAAAAAGAAAACTAATAGTGATTGGAAATTTGACTGGAATGATCAATGCAGGAATAACTAATTGACCACTTATAAAGCTAAAAACGACAAGCCAGCGTGCCCACCACAAGGAAGTCGCTTTCATCGGCAGCGATTTATTCAATTCATAGCCAATAATGTCCTGCTCAAACAAAAACAAGATGGCATTAAAAAATAACAAACTCCAGACGAATTGCAGCGATAATAGCGCAATGTAAGCGGCAAACGCCTCTTCCATGGCAAGGGTGACAAAGGCGGAAAAAATTACTCCGGAAATAGTCAGCCAGAATGCTGATCTTTTTTGTCGCCGCAACAAAATAATATCGCGGAAAAAAAGTGCACTAATGATTCTGTTGAATCTGCCACTTTGTTTCTTTGAAATGACTTTTTTCACCATAACAGATTTATTGCTTATCTTTGCCAGGGGAAGGTAGGGCAAAAAATGTTTTAAGACCGCTGTGAGCATCAAAAGCGTCAGAAACCAAATTAGCAGAATAGAGGGATGAAAGGAGGTCAATGGTTCTATCAAGATCGGCTGAGCGATTCCGGGGAGAAACAGCAGGATCGCAACCACGATAATATCAAAAACAAGCCAGCGGATTTTGCCTATAAAATGTCGCTGGTGCGGATTACGCAAACTAAAAGCCTGAAAAAAAGAGACAAGTTGCAGCAAGAATATCAGTCCGAGGCCAGCGAGAAAGCGGAAGCAACGAATAAAAAAGGCATCTGCTCCGGCGAAAAATAACAGCACTAGTGACAAAATTAAAAAGCTGGTTTTAATAAAATGTCTGGCCAAGAAATAAAAAGCGATCGCTCGTTTGCTAAAAGGCAGAGTGCCCAGAAGATGCCACTCGGCAGCCGGTCGTAAGGTGAACCAGGCCAGTAATTCCGCTAGCAGATAAAAAGCTGGCAGCGATATGAAAAAATATCGCACCCAGACAGAGGAAAATTCCGAGCTGAAAAGCCAATTCAAACGATAGCCGATGTCTGCTGGCGAGCGAAGCAACAAATAGAGAAAAATAAAAAATATCGCTGCCAATTCGACGGCGGTAATTCTGTCGAAATTATTTTTGATGTAATGGCAATAATATTGAAGACGGGTTTTTAAGAGAAGTTTGAACACAACTTTTAAACAAAAATATGGGCTAGAAGTTTCCACTACGTGGCGACGCTGACTTTTCTGCCCAAACCTGAAATAAATTCACTATCACTTCAGCAGCTTTTTCCATATCGTGAACAGAAATCCATTCCAGCTTGGAGTGAAAATTATGCCCGCCGGTGAAAATGTTGGGCGTTAGCAATCCCTGATAAGACAGACGTGCGCCATCGGTGCCGCCGCGAAGGTAGCTTCTTTTGGGTGTGATGCCGCTGCGTCGCACTGCTTCCAGGGCATTAGCGGTGACTTCCGGCTGCTCATCAAGTTTGTCTTTCATATTACGATAGGATTCCTCGACTTTGAATTCATAGCTGGCGTTGGGAAATTTTGCCAGTACTTGTTCGGCCATCTTTTTTAACAACGCTTCATGCGCCTGAAGACCCTCCACTGAGAAATCACGGATGAGAAATTTGATGATCGTTTCTGCCACAGAACCGGTTATTGTATGGGGATGAATGTAGCCCTCGCGTTTCACTGTCGTTTCTGGCGATAGCGTTTTGGTGGGCAATTGATCAAGCAACTTGCCAGCAATTTTAAGGGAGTTGACTAATTTATTTTTGGCAAAGCCGGGGTGAATGTTGACGCCTTTAATTTTTAAGATCACCGTGTCAGCGCAGAAGGTTTCGTCTTCGATTTCACCCAGCAATTCGCCGTCAACCGTGTAAGCAAAATCAGCGGCGAATTTTTTTACATCAAAAAATTTGGTGCCATTTCCGATCTCCTCGTCCGGGATAATGGCAATTCTGATTTTCCCGTGCTTAATTTCCGGATGCTGAATCACATATTCCACCGCCGCGAAAATTTCAGCGATGCCAGCTTTATCATCCGCTCCCAGCAAAGTAGCCCCGTCAGAGGTGATGATGTCGTTGCCGAGCTGGTTTTTTAAAGATGGATTTTCCTCGAGACGAATAATTTGACCTCCGTCGGCTAACAAAATAATATCACCGCCCTGATAATTTTGATGAATTATGGGATGCACATTTTCTCCTGAAACATCTGGCGAGGTGTCCAGATGAGCGATCAAACCGATGGTAGGTATCTTTGTTGAGCAATTTGCCTCCAGCGTGGCTGTGACGTAACCGTGCTCATCCAAGCGAATATCGGTCAGACCAATCTTGTGTAAATCTTGAACCAAAATCTGGCCCAAAGTCAACTGCTTTTCCGTGCTGGGAAAGGTGGCACTGGTTTCTGATGATTGAGTATCGTATTTTACATATTTTAAAAATCTGTCGATCACTTGAAAATGGTATTGGTCGGACATGGCTACTCCCACGACGAGCACTGCATATCAGTCACGTGAATTAAAATTAGATAAAGTGCAATGATCAAGCGTTATCCAGCGTCATTATCACAAAAAAATGTTGTCGATTAATTGTCTAACTCCCTTATGAACAGAGGTCGGACACGTTTTTAATTTCGTAAGGGCACTATGTTAATTTTTCAATGAACTCAACGATTTCCCGCTGGGAAAATCCTTTTGCCCCTGCCAGGTTTTCCCAATTAGGCGGAGGTTGCAATGAGGACAGTACTTTCCGAACAATTTCAAATTCCTGTCTGGAAAAAAACTGAGCGTGAAGAACGTAATCTTCAAAAGCCTCCCAGGTGAGTGGCACAGCCTTTTTTACGATGTCGGCTATGGCTTGGGCATAGACGCGGATTTCATATTGCGCGGTCGGGTCCAAGCGCAGTTTTAAAAAGTGGAGCAGATTGTGAAGATTGAGCTTCCAGTACCACTCAGTGTAAAGTGAGACGGGCAAATGAATTCTGGCCAATTCACGCGCCAGATCTGCCTGTTCCAGTTCTTCGTAATCATGCCAGGCGGACTGGGCATGTTTTTTTAAAATGGTGAGAACCTCTTGTTGCAGCTCAGTCGGTACTGTTTCTGCTGATCGGCCTTGTCGATTGGTTTTTGATTGCAGCCGGATTGTTTCGGGCTGGGGAATATAAAATTGATTTTGCGCTTCCGAATAGCGCAGGGAATACTCATTCACACTGGCCGTGCGGTGGCGAATCCATTGCCGGGCGACAAAAATCGGCAGTTTGCAGTGAAATTTAAATTCCACCATCTCAAAGGGCGAGGTATGCTGATGCCGCATTAGATAGCGAATCAATCCCCGGTCCTGCATGACCTGCTTGGTGCCTTGGCCATAAGAAACTCGTGCAGCCTGAACAATCGCCTGATCTGAGCCCATGTAATCGATCAGCCTAACAAAACCGTGGTCGAGGCAGGGAAATTCTTTTCCCAACATTTCATCAAGTTGAGGGAGAGAGGTTCTTTCCATAATTTAATCTCTGATTTAAGTGAGCAAGTTTAGAATTAAAGGAATGAGTCAAATATAGAAAAAACTCCTCCCAGAGTCAAATGAAATTTGAAAATGATTTGTTGTGAATACTTGCTTTTCCATTTGCCGGTTGCAGTCCAATAAAAAATCGCTTGCATATTACAACAAATGACTGTATATTTTGCGGTGAAATGAGAAAATGTCTAGCGAATCTATGGATTATCATGCGATTGTCTCAGCCGAATAAAACAGCTGATGATTTCAGTAGACTTGATGTGAAGCTGTAATTTCAAAACATTGTTAAAATTGGTTCAGGAAATGAAATGCAAATGTTTGATTGAAAAATGATAAAAACCAATGACCAAAGAGGCAAAAGCAAGACTTTTAATCAACGATCTTTTGCGCAGATCGGGGTGGCGGTTTTTTGAGGAAGAGACCGGCCCGGCCAACATAACTCTTGAAGCGCACGTCAAGATAAAGAAGAAAACGCTCGACAGCCTCGGTGACGACTTTGAGAAAACCACTCATGGATTCGTCGATTATCTTCTTCTGGACGAACGTGATTTCCCCATTGCCATATTGGAAGCTAAGTCTGAGAAATACGATCCCCTGGTCGGCAAAGAACAAGCGCGGAAGTATGCTAATTCTCAGAACGTCCGGTTTATCATTCTTTCTAACGGCAACCTGCATTACTTCTGGGACTTGGAACAGGGCAATCCGGTTCTGATCACAGAATTTCCAAAGCCCGCATCTTTCGAACATTTCCGAGCTTTCAAGCCCAATCCTGAGGCGCTGGTAAGCGAGAAGGTCGAGAGTGATTACATCGCTGTCACGAAAAATCCGGGCTATCAAAATGATGTACGCTGGCATGACCCCGCCCAGCGTGATGCCTATATCAAAGATGCCGATCTTAAGTTTCTGCGTCCTTATCAACTCCGCGCTATTGCCGCGCTGCAAAATGCCGTGCACAAAGGGCAGAATCGTTTTTTGTTCGAGATGGCAACCGGCACTGGCAAGACTCTGACTGCTGCCGCGGTCATAAAATTATTCATGCGCACCGGCAACGCCAAACGTGTTCTGTTTTTGGTTGATCGCATCGAACTGGAAAACCAGGCGAAAAAGGCCTTTGTTCGTTACCTTAAAAACGATCTGCACACGGTCATCTACAAGGAGAGCCGCGATGACTGGCGCAAAGCCGAGATCGTCGTCAGCACGGTGCAAAGTCTGTTGTTCAACAATAAATATCGTCAACTGTTTTCACCGACCGATTTTGATCTGGTGATTTCCGACGAGGCTCATCGTTCTATCGGCGGTAACAGCCGCGCCGTATTCGAGTATTTCATCGGTTACAAGCTGGGCTTAACCGCCACTCCCAAGGACTACCTCAAGAAAATTGATCC
>CAZNDR010000168.1:6613-8679 GCA_964571835.1 uncultured Cytophagia bacterium
GAAATCGGCAAGACCATCGTGTTCTGCGTTCGGCAAGATCACGCCACGCGCATTGTTCAAACTCTGAATCAACTCGCCCATGTTTTGTTCCCAGGCAAGTACAATTCCGATTTTGCCGTTCAGGTGACCTCGGTTATCGACGAAGCCCAGCAGATGGCGGTAAGATTTGCCAACAATAACTTGAACGATCGTACTCGTTTTCTGGACGGCTACGTCAGCTCCAAAACCCGCGTATGCGTCACTGTAGGCATGATGACCACCGGCTATGATTGCGAGGACCTTCTCAACATCGTGCTGCTGCGACCGATCTTTTCTCCCACGGACTTTATCCAAATCAAAGGTCGAGGCACGCGCAAATATTCCTTCCGTTATATCGAGAAAGATGGCGCACACACTGAGGAACATAAAAGGGAAAAAGATGGATTCAAGCTGTTTGACTTTTTTGCCGTGTGCGAGTATTTTGAGGAAAAATTCAATTACGATGAAATTATCAAACTGCCGCCAATCAAAAGTGGCGATGGTGGGAATGGCGAAGGCGGCGGCAAGTCCGATGATTATTTTACCAATGTAAAACCCGATCCGCTCAAGTCGCAGATCGAATATACTGTTCCTGTTTACGGCATGAAGATTGACCGCAAGTTTTTCGAGAGGTTCGAGGACAGTGTCAAAGCCAGGCCAGAGGTGCGCGAGTTTTACGAGCGCGGCGACTTCAAGCAGGCAGAGGAAATTGTTATTGCCTCTTTGTTCAACAAACCGGAGGACTTTTTCAATCTCGACAAGCTTCGCCAGGCGGTGCAGATTGACCGCCGCATTACGCTACGCGAATTTCTGGCAAAAGCCTTTGGCGAGATAGACCGCTTCAAGACAAAAGATGAATTACTCGAAGAAGAGCTGGCGAAGTTTGTCTCCATCCATAAGCCCGACGCTGCGCACCTGCCGGTCATCCGACAATTCTTCAAAGCCTATGTGACTGATGGCGCAGTCCGGGCAATTGTGGATTCCCGCGAGTTCGGGCGGCTGGCGGACAATCCCAAGTTGTCGCTGGCAGATATGCGCGCGCTTGACCAGTGGCGGGAGGTGATCCCGGAATACGTGAAAGACTATGTATCGTTAAACCAATTTATCGGATGATATTTATTTTGAATTAGCGCAAGCTAAATTATTATTTACAGTTCTCGGATTGGACTTTTAAAAGGAAAAGGCAGGAAACTAAAGGCAACGTCGATGAAAACTGACATAGTGCCAATGGAAAAAATTCAGCAGGCTATCTTATTTGTCCGTGGATCAAAGGTAATGCTTGATCGCGATTTGGCTATGCTCTACGGCATAGAGACTCGTGTGTTAAATCAAGC
Source organism: uncultured Cytophagia bacterium (assembly GCA_964571835.1). Lineage (GTDB taxonomy): Bacteria > Zhuqueibacterota > Zhuqueibacteria > Thermofontimicrobiales > Thermofontimicrobiaceae > CAZNDR01. Next base: position 7,966 of record CAZNDR010000168.1, read on the forward strand.
CGTCAAACGAAATCATGACCGTTTTCCAGATGATTTCATGTTCGAGCTGACACGCGAGGAGATACGGAACATATCACAATTTGTGATATGTTCATCCACCATGAAACATGCCAAAAGTGCCTATGCCTTCACCGAACAGGGCATTGCTATGCTCTCCAGCGTGCTGAACAGTCAGCGCGCCATTCAAGTCAACATCGCCATCATGCGCACCTTTGTGCAACTGCGAACGCTTTTATCCACCCATGCCGAGCTTGCCCGAAAGCTGGAGGAGCTGGAGAAAAAGTACGATGCGCAGTTCCGGGTGGTTTTCGAGGCCATTCGGCAGCTCATGGCTCCGACGGAGCCACCACGCAAAGAGTTCGGCTTTAAAGTGCGCGATAAGTCGGGGATTTATCGTATCACGGGAAAGGACAAGCGCAGTCATGCTTGATGCAGAAACCAAAGCAAGGATCGACTCCGCCCGCGATATTCTGGTTGGCAAAGTGCCTGATCCGAAATCGCAGGTGGAACAGATCACCATCGCCCTGATTTATAAATTCATGGACGACATAGATCGCCAGTCCGAAGAACTGGGCGGCAAGGTGAGCTTTTTCACCGGCGAATTCAAGAAATACCGCTGGGCGCAACTGCTGGACAAACGCTTCAGCGGGCATGAGCGTCTGCTTCTCTATGCCGAGGGCATCGAGAAGATGAACGAGAACAAGAACATTCCGC
>CAZNDR010000169.1:0-8648 GCA_964571835.1 uncultured Cytophagia bacterium
GGTTTGAGATTTGGAATATCAATTAAAAAAAATATCAATTTAATATTTTGTTTTCTGTTAATTACAGTAATTATCTTTTCCTGCCCAAAAAAAACTCACCGGGAATTTTATTTTCCCGAAACTGGCAAAAACGCGCTTTACCAGCGTTCACTCGATTTAAAAAGCAATCTTAATGTACTTTCTATTGCGCTTCAACCGGGTTTAGAGGACCTGGCAGCATTAGCCTATTTTAGAATGGCAAAAGGAGCAAAAGTGGTCAGCGCTTACCTGACCAATGGTGAAGCGGGCGAAAGTGATCTGGAGGCAGAATATCCACCGTTCTTGGCGGAGATACGGCGTCAGGAAGCTTCAGCCGCACTTTCTTTTTTGGATAGTGAAGCTCATTTTCTCAACATGCCGGACATGACCTCTGCCAAAGACACGAGCAAAGTGCGCAGCTTATGGTTGGCTGATACGTTGCAGGCACGATTAAAAAGACTTATTCTCAGGTTCCAACCGAATCTCATCCTAATTGCACCGTATTGGACAGAGGACAGCGATAATCCCATGCTTAAAATTTTGTATTTTGATTTACTGAAAGTTATTAAAAAAATCAAGCTGCCACCTCCAGCAGATAGGTTCAATCAAGAAAAAAATTGGCAAGTAAGCCGCATTTTTGCGGCAAATCATGATAAAGGCAATTTTAAAATTGTTTACGAGGTCCGCCATCCTAAATGGAAAAAGACGTATCGAGAAGTTGGCGCAGAGGCGGCTCAACGATACGCTACCTTAACGGCGCAACGCTCGCTATGGTTAAAGTTGGGGGAGCCATCGTACGCCCTTCTCTATTCGGCTGATAATCAAAAAATTAAAGAAATCGATGAAGGGCTGTCAAAATTAAACACTCTCCGTTTCCGCAGCATTGAGTCTAAAATTGAACGATTAGCCGATGACATTATTCAAGGCAAAACAAAAGGCGCGCTGAATAAATTGGTCGCCATTAAAGATTCTATTAACATTTTCCTGCTGCAAAGATATATGATGGAGGCTGCTGAAAGTGAAGCGCTGTTCGATTGGAATTTGGATATTGAAAATCTCCGCTGTGCTTTGCTTGGCGTGGCGGCGAAATATTCCATCAGTGATACGAAGCTAACCGCGGTTCAATTGACTAATTTAACGGTTGACGAAGTCACCGCCATTGATGATCATGGAAAGACCGAAATATTTTTTTCCGGCACAAACCAAGGCTGGATAATAAACGAAGATCGTCAACAGAAACTGCCACTTAAGTTACATGAGCCATATCGCTTGATAAGTCCACAAAATGTCAATTTCAATTTTCCTTTTGGCCAGCAAGCAATTCAATCAGCCACCGAAAAAGTCCCCTATTTCTTTTTTATCATCCATAATGCGCCGAAAAAAGAAAGCAGCTTTGTCTATCGGGTGCGGATCGATTTTACCTTTGCGCCCATTTTTATCACCGACATACTAAACCCAATTATCAGAATGATTCCCGGCGAAGCCGTCCACATTCGTCTTACTAATATGTCGCGAGATGCGGTGGTTGGCAGAGTCAAAGTGGAAAATGAAATTGCTTCATCGGACGAGCAGTTTTTTCGCTTAGATACCAAAGAGAGCTTTTTTGCTGATAGTTTAATGATTAACTGGAAGGGAAATCCCAAGGATAGCTCCTATTTGATCCCGGTAAAAATAGGCAACACGCCAGTTGTAAATTTTGTCGCCAGAAAATTTTCTGCCGAGTTTGACAGCACAAAAAAAGTGGGGCTTCTATCAGGATTGAAAAATAGCTCCATCGAGAGTGCTCTGGTCAAGCTGTCAATTAATTACACAAAAGTCGCGTCGTGTAAAAATCTCAAGCGCCTGCTCGATTCGCTTAATGTACTCATTATTGATCGCCGACTACTCACCTTGAAGCCTCAAATTTTTGATTATAAAAATTCCCTTGATGAATTTGTTACCCGAGGCGGTCATCTGCTTGTATTCAGCCAGGATGCTGCTGTTTGGAATGATAAACCACTTTGGCAAGGAATGACGTTGACCCCAACTCTTTGCTGCGATGAAACAACGCCACTTCACCTGAGCCAGGAACATCCGCTGCTCAATTCACCAAATATCATTTTTGAAGAAGACTGGGATGATTGGCTGTTCAAGCGTGGCTATAATATTATTAGCGGTGAAATCCTTGATCAGGCTCAACTTCCTGTTAAAACGGCATCCCAACATTGTCCGCTGATCGTAACTTTTGCAAACGGGAAGGGCAAAGTTACCTATGTCGACTTAGCTCTTGAGCCACAATTTTTGAACGTCCATCCCGGTGCCTTTCGTTTGTTGGCAAATTTAATATCATTTTAAACAGAAAGGTCAAGACTCATGAAAAGACGAATTGTTTTGATGGTGGTTCTTCTGCTTTTTTATGCTGAGCTGTTTGCCCAGGCACTGGCACCAAATGGTCGATTGCAGATAAATTTAGACTATGCACAATTTCGAAATGACCAACAAACAAACTATTTTGAAATTTATTATGCTTTTTACCCCAACCACCTTTCGTATGATTTTTCAAATGATCAATACAATGGCGGAGTAACCATCCATGCTAAATTGACCAACAATGATACCAGGGAAATGATAATTGATAAGCAGGTAACTCTTCCCATTGCCATTAAAGATACTAATAGCGCTTCTTATCGTTATCCCTTTGCCAGCCAGGCAGGATTTGTCGTTCCCTTCGGCAATTATCGCCTTAAAGTCATCGCGGCAGATTTGTTAAATTCAGCCCGACAGGATAGTGTGCTTTTCCCGATTTCCTTCAGCTCTTATCCGAGCGCCTTGTCTTGCAGCGATTTGGAATTATGCTGCAGCGTAAAAGCCTCCCAAAAGAAGAACGACCCATTTTACAAAAATGCGTTGGAAGTTGTACCAAATGCCACCTTAATTTTTGGTGTTACCGAACATCCGTTAGTGTTTTATTACCTCGAACTATATAATCTGGAGGCAGAAAAAACGTATCAAGTGAAAAAAGTAATTAAAGACACTCAGGGGAAATTGATCCGAGAGTCTTTAAATTCACGAAAATTTGGTGTGAGCAATGCAACTGAAGTCGGCATGACCAATATTACCTCCCTTTATTCCGGCAAATATCTTTATGCCATTGAAATTTCTGATACGAATTCACAATTATTGGCCAAAAGAGAAAAGGCCTTTTTCGTTTTTAATCCGCATCTAAAAATTGAACCTCAGGAAAAATTGGTGGTCGAAAAAAATCAATTCAGCGGCTTAACTGGGGAGCAGCTATCAGAAGAATTTCAGCAGGCAAAATATATTGCTACCGATGAGGAAATTCAGCTCTTTTCCCAATTGACCAACGAGGAGGGAAAACGTCAATTCTTATCTAAATTTTGGGCTAAAATTTTGGGCGGGCGACTGGGGCGTCCTCCGATGGACCGATTACAATACCTGAGCCGTGTGGAGCAAGCCAATGAGATGTATGCTACCGTGGGCAAAAAAGGATGGCAGACCGATCGCGGCAGAGTATACATTCTTTATGGCAAACCAGACGATATTGAACGCTTTCCCAGTATTAGTGAATATAAACCCTATGAGATTTGGCGCTATCATAAAATCGAAAACGGCGTGGAATTTGTTTTTATCGATCGATTGGGTTTTGGAAATTACCTTCTGTATCATTCCACCAAACGAGGCGAGCTGAGGGACGATAACTGGCAGGAAAATTTGAGATGAAAAAAACATGAAGCTTAATAAAACTTTTGACTTGCTTCTCTTGCTAATCGGTTTTTGCACGTGCATAATTTATGCCCAGGGAATCAATATTGATGGCTGGGTCCGGGACATAAATACCTATCGCGAAATCGTCAATGTAAACATTTTTATTAAAGGAACTCAAAGTGGAACGACCAGCAATTATGCGGGAAAATATCAGCTCCGCTTGCAACACACTGAAAAAAATTTAGTAATAGTCTTCCGCCACATAGCCTACGAACCAGTGGAAATTTACCTGGACTCACTAAGAAGAGCTGCTAACATCTTTTTGCAGCCCCGTGTCATTCCATTAATCGGCACGACTATCGAAAAAGAACGAATTCAACGGCTGCAAATAGCTAAAGATTTGCCACAAACCGTGGCCTTGCTACAAGCTCAAAATTTTGAAATTCGTGGTTACATGGATGCCGGCGATTTACTTCGGACAGACCATAGTATTCAGGTGAAAGAGGAATTAACCGGGAAAAAAACCGTGGCGATACGCGGCGGCAATCCGGATGATGTTTTGGTTTTGTACAATGGTATTAGAATGAACAGTATGTATGACAATGTCTTTGATCTATCATTCATAGATTTGCAAGATATTGACCGGTTTGAGATCATCAAAGGCAGCAACACCGCACTCTACGGCTCTGAAGCTTTTTCCGGCGTCATCAATATTGTCCCTCAAACTCGACCTAATTATAAAATTCGTTTTCAGCAGCGGGTGGGTACTTATCGTTCTGGAAATTGGGGGCTGCATCTGAATCATAATTACCAGCGCTTCAGCGGAAATTACAGCTATAAGTGCGGCGGGACAGTCAGAAATTTTGCCGATATGCCGGCTGGCCACAGCTTGCTGGTGAATAGTTCATTGCATCAGCTGGCGAATATGAATTATAGTTTTTCTGATTTCCCCCAAGAATCACCGGCGAATTGTCTGAGCCTGTCGTACGTTCACAATTCGTTGCATCATAAAAATGAGCGTGATCAGGAAAGTCTGCATAATTTTTTTGATTTATTTTCTTTGCAATACGCTGGTGATATTGGCAAAATTAAAGGCTTGGACTTCACCCTCTCCTTGCAGCGCTTGCAAGAGGTTCAATTTTTAATGATCGGCCCGGGAGCTTTAGATCGAAATTTAAACGGCATCACCTACCATTTAAATGCTCAAAAAACTTTTTCATTAAACAAAGTCGAAGTTTTGTGTGGCTACCAGTACAACTTTGAAGAACTTGATTTTGTCGATGAAAGACAAAATTTTGTCGAAGCACCCATCGGATTAGAATCTGCCGAATTTCAGCGCCAGCTTCATGGCTTGGTATCGATTGCTAAATTGCATGGCGAAACGAATTCAAATTTCTTTCAAGCAATTGATGTTGATTTGAGCTTTCGCTATGATCAACTTGCCAATAAACAGAAAAATCCCATCATTCGCGACAAATCCTCTAACCCGGAGGAGAAAAATATTGTTGGTATTTTCAACGATAATTGCTGGCAGGAAACGGCATTGAAATTTGCGCTCAATCTTCCAGGCTATCACCAAAACCTAATTTTTAATGGTAATATAAATTTTGGCATTAATAAAAAATTCCCCACCTTATTGCAGCAGATCAGTTCACCAGCCAGACTGTATTCGGCTGATGCTGAATTCAATCTCCAGCCGGAGAAAAATGTCAGTACCGAAGTGAACTTGAACTTAGGCAGGGATATTCGCGGAACAAAGAATATCTATGGCTGGAAAATTTCCGGTAATTTTTTTCAAAATTTATTTGAGAATAAATTTCGTGCTTCGACTACGCCAGGGATGCCGGTGCAATTTTATGATAATGTTCCCAATGCGAGCCTTTCGGGATTTGAATCAGCCTCAAGCGTTTTTTTATTCAAGAAAAAAATGACCATGGAGCTTGGTATCTCCCGCTATTTTATTTCAGAAAAATCCGCCTTTCCGTTCAAATCAGATTTTAAACGAACCATGACGGTGACATTTGACCACGCCGGTTTTTCATTTCAGCTTCACTGGTTCAAGGAAGGCGAGCAAGTCGGCTGGATTCGTCAACAAGATGGGTCTTTTGCCGAAATAGTACTGGCCGAATATTCAAATCTCGATCTTCACTTGAGCTCGACCTTTCGCCTCTGGAAAATGAAATTTTTTGCCAACGTAAGCGGACGTAATTTGCTAAACGATGGTGAATTATATTTGTCAGGATTGGCGATCAGAGATCGAAGGTTTTATTTAACAATAGGAGCCCAGTATTGAAAATTGTAGCTTTATTTCAGCCTTTTTTTTCAACTGGTTGCAGAAATAATTTTGGTGGAACAAAAATCATGGGAAAAAAGGCCAGATGGCTTTTTTCAATTGCGGTTATTGTCACTCTTTTTAGCTGCACCAAAACGCCATTTGGTGATGAAGATATTTCCGCCGGCGCTGGACAGGTCAGCGGTGTCGTCCAACTCTACGATGGCAGCAGCGCTGAAAATGTCTATGTGTGGCTTGAGGGATTTGCTATTGGCAGCTACACAGACAGCAATGGTTTTTTTACTTTGACACTGCCTCCTAAATCAAGTCATGGCACTTCCAGCGGCGTAAGTGGGACCTTTAAGCTTTATTTTTATCTGGCAAACTATTTATTAAAATCAGCACAAGTAGTCGTACAAGAAAATGAATTTGTTTATTCAAAGGGAGACATTAATAAGGACGGTAAAATATATGAGCCAATCGTATTAAGACGATTTCTGCGCATTCAAACTGAGGTTAGCCCTGCTTCAGTAAAGGCAAATAATACCAATCCGATCGCAGTAGAGGTCACCTTAACCGCCACGATAGATTCTGCCACGGTGGTTATTCCGAAATCAGTTGGCGGCATGCTTGGTGCAGTGTTGATAAAAAAAATTGACACCTCAGAAGTTCAAATTTATCAATCTGCGGCTGGCGCAATTACCCAAGAGGTAATACTCGTTGGATTGGTTTCGAAAAAAGTCGGCATGGGCTTTGATCTGATGCAAAAACCTTTGGCAACTGGAAAATATAAAGTAATTCCCTACTTATTTATAGCCCATGAAAAATTGCCGGCTGGTTTAATGGACAGTTTGCTTCCTGAAGTCGAAACACTTAATAGCAATTATCTCAAGCTGCCTTTCAATCGGGAAGGTGGGGATTTTGAAGTGCGCTGAGTGCAATAATTTTTGTCTGATTACTCAGGCGGAAGGAAAAAATGTTAAGCACGAATTTTGGTCAGCGGTATTTTTGGGTGATGGCAAGTATTTTTTGCTTGCTATTGAATTGTGAAAAGAAACCGACTCAGCCCGACGATCTTCCTTTATCACTTGCTATCTCGACACCTTCCAGGTCAATTTATGTCGGCGGAAAAATACAACTCATTGCCCTCGCTACGTTGGCTGATAAATCAACCAAAAATGTAACAGCCGAAGCGGTTTGGTCAAACTATCCAGCCATGGCCGGCACGGTGAACGAGGCGGGACTTTTTTCCGCTAGCCTGGAGCAGACCGGCAACGAACAAATTCGCGCCGACTACTGCGGGCAATCAGCCACGATACAGATTGAGGTAACGCGACGAGCCATTTTTCTCTCAGTTCTGCCTGCTCAAATAACGTTAGCCTCAGGCAGCAGTTGCCAGTTTGAAGCCGTCGCTGAATTTTCGCCTGATAGTATTGTTTATATTACTGACAAGGTGCAGTGGACAGTCGATGATAAAGCAGCAGGCAGCATCGACAGCAGCGGACTGTTTTTCGCCAAGCCTGGCAAGACAGGCTGCGATACGGTTTTTGCGGAATATCAATTACTGTTGGCACGAGGAGTAGTGCAGGTGACGGAAGAGTATTTTTGCCCGTTTGAGATGGTGCTCATTCCCGCCGGTCGCTTCATCATGGGAGATAATAACGGACATCCCAACGAAAAGCCGGCGCACGAGGTGTTCCTCGATGCTTTTGAAATCGGCAAATATGAGGTGACGAATAAGCAGTACGTCGATTATTTAAATTTAGCGTTAGCTGCTGGGGAGATAATTGTTTCTTCCGGAATAGTTACCGGCAGGAAGGGCCCGTTTGCCTGGCTTTATTATTTTAGATTCCATGGCAGCCCAGAGTTCCCGACGGAATTTATTAAGTACATCGAAACTGATGATGGAAATTTTCAATTTGTTGTCAATCGAGGTTATGAAAATTATCCAGTGATAAGGGTAAATTGGTACGGCGCGGCGGCTTTCTGTTTGTTCTATGGGCTGCGCTTGCCCACTGAAGCGGAGTGGGAAAAAGCCTGTCGTGGCGGCAAACAATTTGAATACGGCACAATAGATGGCACCATTAGCCACGACCTGGCAAATTACTATGGCACCGAAGGAAAGGATATTTATGATAGTTTAGCGCCGGTTGGTTCTTTTCCTCCAAATCCCTTTGGATTGTACGATATGAGCGGCAATGCTGCTGAATATGTGTTCGATTCTTATGCTGGGGATTTTTATGAAATCAGCCCGGCAGAAAATCCCATCGGTCCTGGGCCGGAAAATCCAGTTGGCATGCTTGCTGGCAGAGTTGCCTTATGGCGAGGTGGCAATTGGGCACTTCAATCATATTTTTGTCGCTCTGCCTTCAGGGGGTTATATCCTGATCACGTCGATGCGAGTTACTTAAATCAATGTGGTGGAGGATTCCGTGTCGCTCGTTCGTTACCATAAGGTGAAAAAATCAAGACTAATACAAAATTGTTTTATACCTTGAGCGTTGTTTTTTCAGAGATCATTCAATTTTTTTGGGCGAGCTCTTTCTGATAAATGGTGGATAATGATTACGAATATGAATGACCAGTCAAAAAGCTGATTGGGCTAAAGCCCAAATGGTTACGGCTATCTTGGGTTTCTCCACCATTAATGGCG
>CAZNDR010000170.1:0-6648 GCA_964571835.1 uncultured Cytophagia bacterium
GTCACAGACCAATACTGAATGTTTTAAAAATCTCAGCCAAACAAAAATAAAAAAATTCCATATCATAGCAATAAGCCAAATTTTTAATATTTTCGGTGCGGCTTTGTGTTCGCCGGTAGGCGAATCCGCCAACTGGCGTGATCTCTGTCGCAAGCAAAGCAAAGGATAATCATATGACCACAAAAAAGTTAGATTTTGCATTCCGAGAACGACTGAACAAAATTAGCGGCGGCAGCCATCATAATTATTGCTATCAATGCGGTTCGTGCGTGGCAGTTTGCCCGGCGGCGCGCTTCACTGAAAAATTTAATCCGCGTGATATATTATTAAAAACTTTGTTGGGAAAAAAGGAAGAGCTCATCTGCGAGGATTCAATTATCTGGAAATGCACCAACTGCTACAGTTGTTATGAGCGCTGCCCACAGGACGTTCGTCCCATCGAAGTTATCATCGCTTTAAAAAATATGTGCCGTCAGGAGGAAGTTATGCCTCCGAACGTTGATAAATATTCTGAGACAATTTCCAAAACCGGCAGAAGCGTCATCATCACCAGCACGGTCAACCGCCGACGTCAGGAACTCGGACTGTCGGATCTCAAAGATGTGCCGGTGGCTGAAATAACAACAATATTGGAAAAGGATAAGGTAAATTAATGGCAGAAAAATTCCGCGTTGCTCCATTTTGGGGATGTATGATCCCGGTTAAATATCCGCAAATGGAATTATCGGTTCGAAAATCAATGGCACCAATTGGAGTGGAATTGGTCGATCTGGATGGTTTTACTTGCTGCCCAGATCCCATCTATTTTAAAGCTCGAGACAAAATGGAATGGATTACCATTGCCGCCAGAAATTTATGCGTGGCAGAAGAGGCTGGCTTGGATATCATCACCATGTGCAGCGGCTGTACCTCGACTTTGCTGGAAGCAAAATTTTTGCTGGCTGAAGATGAGAATTTGAAAGATCAGGTCAATGCCAAATTAAAAAAAATCGGCAAAGAGTATAAAGCAAAAGTCAAGGTAAAACATATCGTGGTGATGATGCGAGATGATCTGGGAATGGAACGAATTAAAAAATCGGTCACTCGTCCCCTGACTGGCGTCAAAATCGGTATTCATTATGGGTGTCATCTTTTGAAACCCAGCCAGATCATGCACATCGATGACGCTGACTATCCTAACTTGCTGGAAAACTTAGTGCAGGCAATTGGTGGAACGCCTTTGACGCATACGGAAAAATTATTGTGCTGCGGCAAAGGCTGCATGGACGATGACATGCCATTAGATATGACCTATGAGATTTTTTCCTCAATGGAAGAGGTCGGCGTGGATTGCATGGGATTAATCTGTCCCACCTGTTTCAACTCATTTGATATGGGTCAAATTTTGATCGCCCGCAAAAAAGCGCGTGAATTTAATATTCCGGTCATTTATTTCTGTCAGTTGCTCGGTTTGGCGCAAGGTTTTTCCGCCGAAGAAGTAGGATTGCATACCCATCGCATCAAAGTAGATAAAATATTGGACATGATTGCTGAAACTGAAAAGGTCAAGATAGCGATCTAATAATAACCTATAATTTTGAGGAACAGCAACACGCTTTGCTCGTTAAAATATGTACAGAAAATTGGTACATTAACAATTCAAAGCAGGCTTAATTATGAAAGAATTATCAGTTAATAAGTTCAGGGCGAACTTAAAAACAGTTGTAGATCAAACCATTTCTGATCATGAGCCTTTAAGAATTAATCGGCGCGCTGGAAAGGATTTCATTGTCATAAGCGCTGAAGATTGGGAGAGAGAACAGGAAACTTTGTATGTGCTTCAGAATGATTCTCTGCTGAATCAAATTGCTGAATCTATTGGAACCTACAAATCTGGAACAGGCTACAAACCCTCGAAAGAAGAGTTGGATGAGATCAATAGTTTTTGAAGGAAATACCTGGAGCAAATATGAGGAATTGAGAGCAAAAGATAAAATTCTTCATAAAAATCTCTGTAAAATTTTAGCAGAAATGCAACGAGGAGATCCTGCTAAAGGGCTTGGCAAACCAAAAGCTTTAAAGCACAATTTATCTGGTATCTGGTCGCGTAGATTATCACAAAAGGATCGATTAATTTATAAATTTGATGATGAAACCATAAATATTTTTGCCATTGGCGGGCATTATAAATGACAGATTACCAAATACGCCAGGCAAAACACACTCCTACCGAAATAGATATAAAATATTTTTAGAAAGCGTTCTTTTTCATTGATTTTAAAACGTAATTAGTGGATGTCCGAAAAAGACCTTAATCACGCGTTACTGTCATTGCGAGCGACCAAAGGGAGCGAAGCAATCTTTTTATTGTCTTGAGATTGCTTCTCCGCCTAATGGCGGATCGCAAAGACAGTGTAGAGAGGCATTTTCGGATCGCTTCTAATTGTATAGGATCAAGCGGTCGCTCTTACTATGAAAGTTCAACATAATTTTTCAGTTTTATATGAGGAAAAATTTGCCGCCTGTCTGAATAAGAAACTAATACCTGAGCTTCGATACTTGATCAATTATTGAAGCGAACATCAAGTATCAAGCAATTGGTTTCAAAGATACTGTTAACCAATAAATTGAATTTGAGGAAAAAATGGCCGAAAAATTTTCTGAAAGTAATGAACTGCGGATCGGCGTTTTTGTCTGTGAATGCGGACTGAATATCGCCGGTTCAGTTGACTGCCGTGCAGTCAGCGATTTTGCAGCCACTTTGCCTGATGTGGTATTTTCGTGCGTGAATCGATACACATGCGCCGATCCGGGACAGGCGGAAATTAAAAGAAATATCATCGCCCACAAACTCAACCGCGTGGTGGTGGCTTCGTGTACGCCTCGCATGCACGAACCCACCTTTCGCAATTGCGTGGCAGAAGCCGGACTGAATCCTTACCTGTTCGAGATGGCAAACATCCGCGAGCACGTCAGTTGGGTTCATCTCTACGACAAAAAAGCTGCCACGGAAAAAGCCAAAGATACGGTAAAAACTTCAGTGGCGCGCGCTCGACATTTGGCCACACAACATGAACTGGAAGTGCCGGTGAACCGTCAGGCATTGATCATCGGTGGCGGCGTGGCTGGTATTAATGCCGCGCTCGATTTAGCTGATACCGGCTACCAGGTTTTTTTGGTCGAAAAACAACCATCCATTGGTGGGATTATGGCGCAGCTCGATAAAACTTATCCTACCATGGACTGCTCGATATGAATTTTGGGGCCCAAAATGATGGATGTCGGTCGACATCCCAGAATAAAGCTATTGACCTTCAGCGAAGTCGAAAACGTTACCGGCTATGTTGGTAATTTTAATGTCACAGTACGCAAAAAGGCTAAATATGTGAATGAGAGAGAATGCACCGCTTGCGGCGAATGTGCCAAAGTCTGCCCTATTGCTGTGCCCAACGAATTTCAGATGGGATTGGCCAGTCGCAAAGCCATTCATATTCCTTTTCCTCAAGCTGTGCCATCTGCCTATATTTTAGATATGGAAAATTGCCTCGGCAATAACCCGATTGCCTGTGGCAAATGTTACGAGGTCTGCGATAAAAAATGTATCGATTATGATATGCAGGATGAGATTTATAATTTCACTGTCGGAGCGGTGATTGTGGCAACTGGCATGGATGTTTACGATCCTACCAGATTGGATGATTACGGTTATACCCGTTTCGAAAATGTTATTACCAGCATGGAATTTGAGCGGCTGATTTGTTCCGAAGGCCCAACCCATGGACACTTCCTTCGTCCCACTGATCATAAAACGCCGAAGACCATTGGATTTATTCAATGTGTTGGCTCGAGGACGCAGGATCCAGAACGGGGCAATCCTTATTGCAGCAATATTTGTTGCATGAATACAGTAAAAGATAGTCTGCTGTTGAAAGACCATTATCCCGCTATTGAAGTAAAAGTATTTTACATGGACATTCGCGCCTTTGGCAAAGGCTTTGAAGATCTGTTCATGCGCAGCAAAGAAGCCGGCGTGATGTACATCCGCGGCATTCCGGGAGAAATTGAAGAAAATCCAGTGAACAACAATTTGCTGCTTACAGTTGAAAATACAACAACCCGTCGGATAGAAAATCATGAGCTGGATATGGTTGTCCTTTCGGTCGGCGTCATTCCTCGTCATGATCAGGATATCGTTAAAAAACTGTTCAGCCTTTCCAGCACAGCAGATGGATTTTTCATGGAATCGCATCCCAAATTGAAACCCGTCGATGCGCCGACTGGCGGCGTGTTTTTTGCTGGCTGCGCAGAATTTCCCAAAGATGTCAAAGACTCAGTGACGCAGGCAGCAGCGGCAGCAGCGCGCGCCGGTGTACTGTTGAATGCAGGTCGAATCAATATCGAGGCGATCACCGCTTATGTCGAAGCAGACAAATGCCGGTTGTGTGGAATTTGCGCTAATGTGTGTCCTTTTAATGCCATCATGTTTGATAAGCAATCAAAGCAACCAGCCAAAGTCATCGAAGCTTCGTGCAAAGGCTGTGGCACCTGCAGCGCCGAATGTTCTTTCGATGCCATTGTGATGCAGCATTTTACCGATGCTCAAATCTATGCTCAGATCGAAGCGATCCTGTCAGATAAACCGATGGAAAAAATTGTCACCTTTGCCTGCAATTGGTGCTCTTACGCTGGCGCTGATTTAGCGGGTCTTTCACGGCTGCAATTTCCGCCTCATGCCAGAATTATCCGCACCATGTGCAGCGGTCGGGTGAAGGATAAATTTGTGTTGCATGCTTTTAAATTGGGCGCGCCCGTGGTGCTGGTTTCCGGCTGTCACTTTGCTGATTGCCATTACATCGACGCCAACCGCTGGACGCAAAAGCGGGTTTGGAAGCTGTGGGACAAATTGGAAAAATTGGGCATTCGCCCCGAGCGCCTGCAATTGGAATGGGTCAGCGCTGCTGAGGGACAGAAATGGTCTAAAGTGATGCACGCTGTTGAAGAATTACGCAAAAAGGTAACCAAGGAAGAAGTGGCGCACACGATGGCAGCTCTGACCGAAGCGGATAAACCGAAAAAGCCGAAAACCGAAAAGGCAGCCGCTCAACTTGAAGCGATAGCTTAAACCTAAACTTCTAAAATGGAGTTCTGAAAGAAACCGCTAAAGCGGTTATAATTTTGATGTTTTTGTTAAACCAGCACCCGAATTAATTCGGGTGCTATTTCAAAAAAAACTCTCTTAAAACCGTTTCAACGGTTTATATCGTAACTCCTGTTAATTCAAATGCCCAAATGGACTATTTCATAAAAATTTATTAGTGAAATTCTGTTTCAATTTAGAATTTTAGGTTAAAAATTAAATCTCTTTTTTTGTGCTCATTTTTCAGCACCAGCAATTGCCGAGACAAGGATTAATAAAGGCAAATCTTTTCTTAGCGCAGACTATCTCTTTTTAATGAAACATTTTCTTGGCAACAACATTAAACTCTATGAGATTTCATCATTGAAATAACAGGCCACTTTAAAAGGGAGGGTGAAGCAATGATTTCCCCCAAAAACCTTGTGTCTTATTTGGCAGCGATAGTCTTCATGCTCTATAGTAAGCAAGCGCCCGCCAATGGCCTCACTAATGAATACCAATTTTCTAACATTAAGTCGGCTTGGAATTTAAATCCAGGTTTTTTGGCTTTATCGGCCCGAAGTCAAGTATATGGCAAAGTCGCCCAGCTATCAACCAACAATATTGTGAAACCAACTTTTGCCCTATGGGATATACAAGGCGCCTTGGCACTAAATTATGGAATTAGTCGTCTTTTTGAAATTAGCTTTACTTCAATTTTATATCAAGATACCAATAGTAGCACAAATAAGTATCTAATTCCTGGTGATATATTTTTAGGCCTCAAACTCAGTTCAGGTCAATTTTCACATTCCTATCTAGCATGTGGCCTAAGTTTTAGCACCAGATTTCCTACAGGAAAACAGTACAATCTTCCGCTTGAACCCTATTCAGCTGGCACCATTGAATGGGCTTTTAATGGCCTGCTCTCTTATTCAACTGATCCCTTATCTCCCGACCAGGCAGCAAACATTGATATAAATATTGGTTATCTCAATCATAATGATGTTGGCGCCAAATTAAGCTCTTCCGATCAAAATAAATTATCAGTGACAGCCCTGAATCAGCAGCTTCTCTATGGTTTAAGAGTGAAAATTCCCTCCTACAAATTTGATTTTGCTTTGGAAATTTATGGAAATTTTTTTCTGCATTCACCTCCATCTCAGGCAGCATATAGTCTTGAAAATTATATATACTTAACCCCCACTATAAACTATAAAACTGAGCCCTGGTTGACATTTTGTGTTGGCTTCAATTTTAGATTGTCACCCGATTATGATGAGACGACTTACAGTTATATAAATAAATTGCCGCCCAATATTCCCAATTATCCCTCCTGGCGCCTAAATATCGGCCTAGCAATGCTGCTATTGCCGACGAAAGTCTATAAAATAAGTGATAAGAATATTATAATCGAAAAATCAAAAGACCGGTCCCGATTTTTCGAGCAAATTACCAACGAAATAAAAAAAACAGAAGAAGCAGAAAAAAAGCTGCAAGAACTGAAAGAAGAAAGAAACCGACTCGAAAAAGAGCTTGAGAAATTGAGACGC
>CAZNDR010000170.1:6658-8627 GCA_964571835.1 uncultured Cytophagia bacterium
GAAAAGGACAGCGCCAAAGAGAAGGAGACTCAGAAAAAAAAGAAATAATGGCATAAAATTTCCATCGTTGTGGTAGCGATGCGTTTCTTTTTCAAGTGAATTGCTTCTAAATTTTGAGACTGCGTCAATCTATAATTTTGGTGGCACTTGAAGAGAGTCAACTATTTTTTATAACAAGTCACTGAGATAGTTGACAATTCGGTTTGCTGCTTTGCCATCCCATAATTCAGGTATTTTTCCCGCTTTTTTTTGTCCACTTAAAACGGCCAATATTTTTGCTTGAACATTGTTCACATCTTTCCCTGCTAAGTGGTTAGTCCCCATTTCCACTGTCACTGGTCTTTCGGTATTATCTCTCATAGTTACGCACTGCACGCCCAAATAGGTGCTTTCTTCCTGAATGCCACCGCTGTCTGTCAAAATCACCTCAGCATTTTTTTGTAAACAAAGAAAATCAATATATCCCAATGGCTCAGTAAACTCTATTTCATGATTTAGTGTGGCGTCAAGCCCATATTTTTCTAAGTTCTCTTTAGTGCGAGGATGGATTGGAAAAACTATTTTGATAGATTTTGCCAAATTTTTGAGCAGATGAGCAGTCGCTTTCAGATTTTCCTTGTCATCGACATTTGATGGGCGATGCAAAGTAACCAATAAGTAACTTTGTTTTTTAAGATTTAATCTATCCAAAATAAGCGATGACGAGGCTTTACTCAAATAGTGAACCAGACTATCAATCATGATATTGCCGACAAAAAAAATTTTATTACTTGAAACTCCTTCGTTTTTTAAGTTGACGAGTCCGCTTCTCTCGGTTACAAACAAGTAATCGGCAATGGAATCAGTCACTATTCGGTTAATTTCTTCAGGCATCGTTCTGTCAAAACTGCGTAAGCCTGCCTCAATATGTGCGACCTTAATTCCCATTTTTGCTGCCACCAAACTCCCTGCCATAGTGGAATTCACGTCGCCAACGACAATGATTAGATCTGGCTTCTCATTCTCCACAATTTTTTCAAACGACATCATTATTTTTGCCACTTGTTCAGCATGGGAGCCCGAACCAACGCCGAGATAAAAATCAGGTGAAGGCAATTCAAAATCATCAAAAAATATTTTTGACATGTTTTGATCATAATGCTGCCCGGTGTGACAAATCAAATGTTTAACATCAAGGGAGCTCTGTCGAAGGGCTTTATGAAACGGACCGATTTTCATAAAATTCGGTCGCGCACCAACTATAGAAATAACTTTTTTCAAACTCTTCTCATTAGATCTCAAATATATTACTTTTGCGGAATGCAAATTTTTTTATAAGCGGCCGGTTCTAATAATAAAGCGGCTTTGATAATTTGACTTATGCTGCCAAAAGGTTTTTCAAAAAATATAAGTGATGCAATCGCTTCCCGCAGTCTCAGCAGCTCAGATAATTTATGGCGCCACTTTTTGTCTCTGATAATATAATCGAGCAAAATTAATGCTCGATAGAGATGGTTGTTAACGCTATCTTTATATAGATAGGCCAAATTGGTCGCTTTTTGCAGATCACTTACCATATTTAAGATTTGGATTTCAGCCGGGAAATCGGCATATCTTTTTTCCAAATCTTTATACCAGTTTTTCATCGGCCGCTAAAAGATATCTTTCAACCATTTGTGCAATTTGGTTTTTTATGTTATAGTCTAATATTTCCATAGCAGGATTGTCTTGGTTAGGTCGGATATTAATTAAAGCGGTGTATTCCAGCCTTTTTTCGGGTTCATGCCACGGATAAAAATTAACACCCCACAGCATTTTAGGATTCGATCCTTGTTCGATTAGCAGAGCTTCTGCATCAGCATGTAGCTCACCACCAATAGCCACAATTTCTTGTTCAATATCTACCACCAGCTTTACCATATCATCGAACCAGTATTGACATAATTTTTTAAGCTGATTTACTGGAATTTTATGGCTGGCTATTAAAATC
>CAZNDR010000171.1:0-8587 GCA_964571835.1 uncultured Cytophagia bacterium
TACAAAAGAGTAAGGGGTTGTTTTTCCGCCACAGCAAAACTGATTGACGAAATAAGTGAACACACCTTTAGCTTCAGCCGCAGCTTTCAAAGCAACCGCGGCCAAGTGCTGCTCAATAAAAATGCGTTTTGAAATCAATTCAATTGCCTTTTGTTTTGGAATAGCTTTGATTTCCAACCCGGCATCAGTCAACGTAAATTTCTTTGTCAAGACCGCCTGCAACGTGGGAAGAGGGATTTCGTCACCCTCCTCGCCAGCTACCAGCAGCACATTCGAACGATAAGCCAAATCGATTTCTTTAGCGAGTTTATCGCGGGAAAGAAAAACATTGTAGGGCGCCACTTGGTTGGCTTTCAGATTAAAATTCCCCAGTTGCTGTTTGGTGACAATAGCTTTTATTCTCAATCTGATTGCCCTGGCCAAATCTGTTGCAGGAACAAAAAGTGCCTCATCTGGTAGAAAACCTATTTTGTCGAGGCGAAGCAAAAATTCATCGCCCACCTGCAGATCAAGTGCTTCTGCTAACGGCTCGTTGATTTGGGCGTCATTATCACCCATTTCTACAAATCTATCAGCGGCTTGTGCCATTTTCCAAAAATCGCTATTGACTCCCAAAACGTGGACCTGGTTCATCCTTTTCTCGCCGCCTTGGCTAAGGGCAATTCCCTTTAGACTCAATACAGCTGCCACCTCAACCGAAAGCTCGTGCGCGATTTCGTCTGCCAGCGTTGATCTGAAAAATCGATCTTCAGAGGCGAGCGAATAGTTTATCTTGCCTAGTCGTTCTAAGGTAATTTGTTTCAGACTGTAACGCACCGAATCGCCGACCACCAAAGCGCCGACAATAATTGCTGTGCTGACGGCGACGCCAAGCAGAACACCCAAATTGGTACGCCAATAATAAATCAATCCTCTAAAAATGAGTTGCCCGGTCTTCATGGCTCAATTTTATCCACCGACAAAAAGCTTGCCACCTGCTATTTCCATTGTGAAGCGTTCTTAAATTAGCACTTCACTCGCAACTGCGGTTTTTCTCCTTGGCCACATGGCTTATTTAGCCTTTCTAAAAATCGCTGCTTGAAAGCAGCCTGAAGGTCTCTATTCTAACGACGATGATTTCTTCTTGGGCTGCACTTTATGCAACCGGTATTTGATAAATCGGACGTTCATAATTTGAAGTGTTAGTCGATCTCGACTAACTCACCATTGTGCAGGTAGAATTTTCTGTGCATTCGTTTCGCCAATTCTGCGGAGTGAGTTACGAGCATCAATGTGATTTGTTGATGCTTGTTCAAATCAGCCAGCAACTGACCCAACTTTTCCGCTGACCTTTGATCAAGTGAGCCGGTCGGTTCGTCGGCAAGCACCAACTTTGGTTGGTTAATCAGTGCCCGAACCACTGCAACGCGCTGGCTTTCTCCACCGGAAAGCTGGGCCGGCTTATAATTGAGGCGTTCAGACAGCCCAACAAAATCAAGCAGCTGCTTGGCACGATCCACAAATTTTTGCCGATCATTTTTTTCCCCCTGCGGCAAAGTTGGTAGCAACACATTTTCTAATACCGTACATTGCGGTAACAGGTGAAACCATTGAAAGATGAAACCAATTTCTCGATTTCGTATTGCAGCTAATTTTTTATTTTCGAGAGTGGATAAATCCTGCCCGTTCAACAAAATTTTTCCAGAACTTGGTCTGTCTAAGGTGCCAATGATATTTAGCAAGGTAGTTTTCCCGCTGCCTGATGGACCAACTATCGCCACCGACTCACCGTAATTCACAGTTAAAGAAATATCATTTAATACAGCAACTGGTTTTGTCTTGTCTGGTGAGTCATAATGCTTTTTGATTTTATGAAGTTCGAGTAACAAAATTTAATCCTTTGGACATTATGGTTCAGTTGACAGTGCGCCTATTCGTGGCCAGAGCACTGATACTTGAAATAAAAAAGAGTAATCGTTCTTCATTAATATATTAATAGAGCTTTCTGAAGCGGTGTTTGCCGAAGGGCGAGGCTGATAATTGGCGCGATCTTTGTAGCAAAAACAAACCAAGCTGAATAGTTGCTTATTTCACGGAAAATGCGATGTCATTCCATGATCAAAAGAATTATCTGACCAGCACAGTCCGATAGATCTGCATCATCTGATCTGCCATTTTCTGCATGCTAAATTTTTCGAAAATAGCCTCCCGGCCTTTGGCAGCTAAATTCCGAGCCTGAGCCGGATCTGTCAGAAGCGACGCCAACGCCTTTGCCAGATGGTGGCTGTCATTGGGTGTAAAAAGGATTCCTCCTTGGGTCAGGTTGATCAATTCTGGATAGCCGCCCAGGAGGGGTTGAACTACCGGCACGCCAGCCGCCAGCGCTTCGATCAAGTAGCTGCCCAGCGCCTCGCCTTTCACCACTGGAACTGACAGTACTGAAAGCGATTTTAAAAACTCTTTTCGCTTCGCAGGAGAAAAGTCTTTGACAAAATCAACATCTTTGAGCACTTTTTCCTTTTTTAGCTTTTTAACAATAGATTTAATAAATTTGCTGTCCGCAGCTGTAAAACCACCAGTAAGGCGTAGCTTGAGATTGCTAAAGCTCCTTTCATTTTTTAAAATGATGAACGCATCCACTAAAATTCTCAAGCCAAAAAATTCTGCCAGGCGACATAAATAACCAATAGTCGGCGGTGAAAATATCAGCGGAGCTGGTTCATAGCCATCGTGATTGATACCGGTATGAACAACGAACAATTTGTCGTCAGCAAGGCCAAGTTGCTTTTTCATAAAATCAGCATAATAGTGGCTGGCGGCAACAAAGGCATCGACATCTTTAGCTTGCTCGGCCATTAACTGCCAAATTTGTCGTCGATAACCCTGACTCATGGGATCGATCCACACATTCTCATCTTCCAGCGAACAGACAAGCGGGACTTTCACTTCATTTTTTAACCGATGAGCTAGCCCCAACAAAAGCGCATTAGATAAATGGATGACGTGCGGTTTTTCTACTTGTTTCAGCCAAGAAATAAGATGATCTAATTCAGAGGCTTGATATCCATTTTCTCCGCGCAAAGTGGATAGTGTCAGCTCTTCCAACCCTGGTGCATTGGTGGAGCCAGATTTTTTAGCTGCCCATTTGAGCATGGTTGGCGAATTTAGCAGGCGCTCCAGCCACTGCGGCGCTTTTCGATATAAAGGCATTACTTGCTTCAAATAAATATTTATCGCGCCAAAAAACACCGGCGTATCCCTGGCTATTTCTGGCGCGTCCGCACTCAGCGGCAGATAGAGCGGCACTAACGTTACCTCGTTTCCCAAAGCTCTCAACGTTCTAATCAACTCACTGTCGCGCAGACAATTTTGGCAGTAAAACGTCCCGCCTGAGCCAGGTACGATGTTTATTATTTTCATCAAGCTTCTCCAAAGACATAAAGTCGCCCATCCTGGGCGCCAATCGCAATTTTGCCAGCAGCTACCGCAGGTGAACCAACTATTGCACTGCCGATTTCGTAAGACCAGATTAATTTCCCATCGGCCAAATTGACGATATAAAGTCTGCCGTCCTCCGAACAAAAAACAACTTTGTCGCCACAAATTACTGGTGAGCTATCTACCACATCGCGGGTTTGAAAAGACCAGATTTTTCTGCCGTCAGCTTTGCTGATGCAATGCAAACTGTAATCGCGTGAGCCCACCAAAATGCGATCTTCAGTGACCGCCGCTGAGGAGAAAAACGCCTCACCATTTTCCGGATCGCCGTACTCCCATATTATGTTGTTCAGTTTCAAATCTGCACTCAAAAATTTTGCTTCATACTGTCCAAAAAAGGCGCGGTCGTCTTCCAAAGCCGCTGAGCCAGCAATGTAAGAACCTGCCTCAATAGTGCTAACTTCATTTCCCTGTTCGGCAAACAGCACGTGCAAGAGTGCATCGCAGCCGCCAAAAACAATTTTTCCATTCAAAATGGCTGGTGCGCCATTGATGAAGTTGCCTGTTTCCAAAGCCCACACCTTCTGCCCGGTCTCGGCATTCAGACAATACAAAAAATTATCATAACTTCCCACGACGATTCTGATTTCATTTTTCTCACTGGTGAACCAATTGGCTGAACCTTTGATCTGTCCTTCGGTTTTAAATTGCCATCTCATTTTTCCCGACGAAGCATCGATGGCGAAAAATTCGCCATTTTGCGTACCAACAAACAGGCCTCCGTCCACATAAAGCGGCGGCGCTTCAACCGCGCTGCCCGCAGCCAATTTCCAGATCAGTTCGCCAGTGGCGAAATTTAAAGCGTAGACGAAGCCATCATCTGAACCGATATAAATTTTTTTGCCATCAATTACGGCTGATGATTTGATGTCATCACCTGTCTCAAAGCTCCACCATAATTTTAACTTATCGGGCAAAATCGTGTTTGCTACTCCACGCAATTGCTGATCACCACGAAAAATAAACCAATTGCTGCCGTCGTTTGAAATCTGTCTTGTTGCGACAGATTTTTCTTTGGAACAGGAAAGAAAGCTCACCATCAAAATAATGAGACATTTTGAAAATTGGTTTAATTTCAATTCACTTTTCCTCTTTTGCACAGCATAAAATTTCCAGCTTTTATTCATTCAGAGGAGCTTTTTAATCCGGGGGTGAAATAAATGATAACGCCGCTGTAGGACATGCTTCGACACACTCTGCCGCGACTTTTTGTAATCCATTTGTTAACGATTCATTCAATGGCACACCCAGCCGGACATCAAAGCCTCGGCCGATGAACGTAAAACCGAATTTTTCTCCGGCGCTTTGAGTGATACGGACGCACAAGCCGCATGTGATGCATTTGCCTGGCTCGAAGATCACGTCGGCATGCTGAATAATTCGTTCAAATTTTTTTCGGCCTTTGTCCTTAAATCGGTGCTGATTTGCCTGGTATTCGTCGGCATAAATGCGCAATTGGCAAAAGTCCTGTTTGCGGCAGTCGCAATGCAAACAACGCCGAGCTTCTCTGATTGCCTCAGCGCCCGTAAAGCCGCCTAATGATGAGTTGACTGGAATTTGGGGTGGGATCGGCAGCGCTTCTTTTAAAAATTCTGCCATCTCTCCGTTTTGCAGACGTCCCATTCGTGAATCAAATCGCTGCTTAGCTCCAGTTACTTTTTCTCCAGTCAGAAATTGATTGACGGCTATGGCAATTGATTTTCCCTGTGCTACTGATCTAATTGCCATTCTGCCTTCAGAAACAACATTGCCACCAGCAAATATTTTTGGCTGGTTGGTTTGAAAGGAATGGGCATTAACTTTAACGCCGCGCGTTGTGGCTTCAACCCCACTTTCAGCGATTAGCTTCGATTCAAGCTTGCCAGTCGCCAAAACCACAACATCAAATTTTTGACTAATTCTTTTTAAAGAGACTGCGCGACCAATTTCAGTATTCAAACGGAATCCAACGCCCAGTTTTTGGATCAGGTCAATTTCTCTCAACAGTACCTGTTTAGGTAACTTTTCCTTCAGGACAGCATAAAACAACATGCCGCCAGGACTTTCATTTTTATCAAAAATCGTGCACGCATGTCCGAATTGAGCAAGATAATAAGCCGCAGCCAGGCCAGCGGCGCCAGCGCCAATGATTGCCACCTTTTTGCCTGTTGCTGGCAGAAGCGGTGGCAGATAAGGCGCCTCAGAAAACAAGTCCACCTCAGCCACGAATCGTTTTAAAAGACAGATGGAAACAGCGCCATCACCGGTTGAACGATAGCAACCCTTTTCACACGGCGCAGGACAAATCCTCCCCAATACGGCCGGCAGGGCAATGTCTTTTTTCACGGTGATTAATGCCTGCTGGAAATTGCCTGATTTAATCTGCCGGATCATTAGCGGAATATTCATGTGAGCCGGACAGGTCCGCATGCACGGCGCCAGGCAATCGCCAATGTGATCACTCAACAATAATTCAAGTGCCTCTTTCCGATATTCTCTGACTTTTTCATTATTGGTCTCAATGACCATGCCATGTCGAACGCGAGTGGAGCAGGCAGGCAGCAATTGATCCGTTTTCATTTCCTGCACCAGACATAACAGACACGAAGTAAATAGTTCATAACCGTCCCGGTAGCACAAGGTCGGGATGGGAATTGCCAATTGGCGTGCTGCCTCCAAAATGGTGCTCTGTGACGGAACTGAAATGGGTCGATGGTCTATCGTCAACGTTACCACGTCAATCCACCCTCACTGCTGCCTTGGGACAAACCTGCCGACAGGTACCACATTTGGTGCATAATTCTTGATTGATTTGATGTTTCTCATAGGGATCAACAGGGATGGCAGCCACCGGGCATTTTTGCGCACAAATAGTACAACCGATGCAGTCATCAGTAATAAGGTATTGAATTAGTCCAGTACATTTTTTTGCTGGGCAGGTGCCGCTGAGGTGTGCTTCATATTCGTGGCGAAAATATTTCAATGTCGTCAACACTGGATTGGGCGCTGTTTTGCCAAGCCCGCACAGGCTGGCTTGTTTTATTTGTTGCGCTAGTGATTCCAGTTGCTCAAGATCTCCCTGTTTTCCTTGACCGGAGCAGATCCGTTCTAAAATGTCCAACAAACGGCGCGTACCAATCCGACAAAAGGTACATTTTCCACACGACTGATCTTGGGTAAAGGTTAAAAAGTAGCGGGCAATATCGACCATACAATCGGTCTCATCCAGTACCAGCAATCCGCCAGAACCCATCATGGCGCCAGCTTTGGTCAGCTCTTCATAATCGATACTAATATCCGAAAGCTCAGCCGGCAGGCAGCCGCCCGAAGGCCCACCGATTTGTACCGCTTTGAATTTGTTGCCATTGGCAGTGCCGCCGCCAATTTCTTCGACAATTTGCCTGATAGTAATTCCCATCGGCACTTCGATTAATCCGCCGCGGGCAATTTTTCCGGCCAGAGCAAAAACCTTGGTGCCTTGGCTTTTTTTGGTGCCCAGTCCGGCAAATTCTTCAGCCGAATGCCTAAAAATCCAAGGAACGGTGGCAAAGGTTTCAGCATTATTCACCAGCGTCGGCTTGCCCCACAATCCTTTTTCTGCTGGGTAAGGCGGTCGCACATAAGGCATGCCGCGTTTGCCTTCAATGGATTGAAGCAGGGCTGTCTCCTCGCCACAGACAAAGGCGCCAGCGCCTTCCATAATTTTCACATGGAACGAAAAGTGGCTGCCCAGAATATTATTTCCGAGCAAACTTTTCTCGTAACAATTCATCAAGGCTTCTCGAATTCGCTTCACAGCTAATGGATATTCAGCTCGAATATAAAAATAGCCCTCATCAGCGCCGACCGCATAAGCAGCCACCATCATTCCTTCGATGACCCGATACGGATAGGATTCCAGAATCATTCTGTCCATAAAAGCGCCAGGGTCACCTTCATCGCCATTGCAAACGACGTACTTTTTTTCGCCAATCGCCTGTCTCACCAATTGCCATTTTTCACCGGTGGGAAAACCAGCGCCGCCGCGACCACGCAATCCACTGTCACGCATTTGTCCAATGACCTGCTCAGGCGTCAATTCGGCCAAGCATTTCTTGAGCGCTAAAAAACCGCCACAACTCTGATATTCATTTAAATCCAGCGGATCCATGGCGCCGCAAAACTCAGTGGCAATACGTTTTTGTCGGTTCAAAAAATCAGCCACCGGTTTTTCGCGCCCATCAATGGCATAGCGTGTAACCGATTCCCATTTCTCATCAGTCAATAAATTTTCCAGCAAACGAAACGATTTTATTTTAAATTGCTCTTTAAAATTGCTGGGGGTGAAATGCTGGAAAACAATCTCCCTAACCTGTTCCGGCTGCACCCGAGCATAAAGCACTGATGCCTGCTCTGGCTTACAAATTTCCAATAGTGGCGTCTGATGGCACATGCCAACACATCCGACTCGTTTCACTTTGGCTTGATTACTGGTTTCCGCTAGGACTTGCTCCAGAGCCTGCTGAACCTTGCCGCTGCCGCTGGCAATACAGCACGAACCTAAACCGATCCTGATCTCGGCTAACTTGTTATTGCCAATAATAGCTTTTTTCTTTGTATGCTCTGCTCGTCGACTTTCAGTCTCCAAATTGAGAAAATCCTTGATCACTAGTGACAGCTTATCCGGTTTGACATGCCCGTAAGTTACTTGGTCTATCTGCACCACTGGCGCCAAGGTACAGCAACCAAGGCAAGCAACTTTTTGAAGAGTGAACAATTTTTCCTCATCAGTGTCCTGCCCGCGGCTGATTTTTAAATTTCTTCGAAACGATTCATAAACAAAATCTGCCCCTTTTACATGGCAGGCCGTGCCGTTGCAAACACGAATTAGGTGCTTGCCAACCGGCATGTGGCGAAATTGAGAATAAAAGGTGGAGACGCCAGTGATCGCGGCTGGAGTAATTTCGGAGATTTCCGTGATCCGGCGCAGCGCAACTTCAGGCAAATAATTGAATCGAGCTTGAATCGCCTGCAAAATCGGAATAATTTTATCTGCCGTGAATCCGATTTCGGCTACGATTTTTTCAACAATTGACAAATCAATTCTATTTTGATCTGCTATATTTTCGTTTTGAAAAGATAACATTAAAAT